>NZ_CP035951.1:2735000-2870000 GCF_013376875.1 Acidovorax sp. JMULE5 | reverse complement strand
GCAGGTGATAGCCCTGTATGCGAAAACAGACGTGTGGTACTAAGTTAGAGAAAAGTAGGGCGGGACACGAGAAATCCTGTCTGAATATGGGGGGACCATCCTCCAAGGCTAAATACTCGTAATCGACCGATAGTGAACCAGTACCGTGAGGGAAAGGCGAAAAGAACCCCGGGAGGGGAGTGAAATAGATCCTGAAACCGCATGCTTACAAAAAGTAGGAGCCCGCAAGGGTGACTGCGTACCTTTTGTATAATGGGTCAGCGACTTACATTCAGTGGCAAGGTTAACCGAATAGGGAAGCCGTAGAGAAATCGAGTCCGAATAGGGCGAATCAGTCGCTGGGTGTAGACCCGAAACCAAGTGATCTATCCATGGCCAGGATGAAGGTGCCGTAACAGGTACTGGAGGTCCGAACCGACTAGTGTTGCAAAACTAGCGGATGAGCTGTGGATAGGGGTGAAAGGCTAAACAAACTTGGAAATAGCTGGTTCTCTCCGAAAACTATTTAGGTAGTGCCTCAAGTATTACCGTCGGGGGTAGAGCACTGTTTAGGCTAGGGGGTCATGGCGACTTACCAAACCTATGCAAACTCCGAATACCGACGAGTACAGCTTGGGAGACAGAGCACCGGGTGCTAACGTCCGGACTCAAGAGGGAAACAACCCAGACCGCCAGCTAAGGTCCCTAAAATTGGCTAAGTGGGAAACGAAGTGGGAAGGCTAAAACAGTCAGGATGTTGGCTTAGAAGCAGCCATCATTTAAAGAAAGCGTAATAGCTCACTGATCGAGTCGTCCTGCGCGGAAGATGTAACGGGGCTAAGCCAGTTACCGAAGCTGCGGATGTGCAATTTATTGCACGTGGTAGGAGAGCGTTCTGTAGGCCTGTGAAGGTGTCTGGTAACGGATGCTGGAGGTATCAGAAGTGCGAATGCTGACATGAGTAGCGTTAAAGGGGGTGAAAAGCCCCCTCGCCGTAAGCGCAAGGTTTTCTACGCAACGTTCATCGGCGTAGAGTGAGTCGGCCCCTAAGGCGAGGCAGAGATGCGTAGCTGATGGGAAACAGGTCAATATTCCTGTACCGATCAATAGTGCGATGTGGGGACGGAGAAGGTTAGCTCAGCCAACTGTTGGATATGTTGGTTCAAGCCTGTAGTCGTGCCTGGTAGGCAAATCCGCCGGGCTTAGATGAGGGGTGATAACGAGTCTGCTTGCAGACGAAGTGAGTGATACCCTGCTTCCAGGAAAAGCCACTAAGCTTCAGCTATTGACGACCGTACCGCAAACCGACACTGGTGCGCGAGATGAGTATTCTAAGGCGCTTGAGAGAACTCAGGAGAAGGAACTCGGCAAATTGATACCGTAACTTCGGGAGAAGGTATGCCCCAAGTAGGTGAACCTGTACAAGGCGAGCCCAACGGGGTTGCAAAAAATCGGTGGCTGCGACTGTTTAATAAAAACACAGCACTCTGCAAACACGAAAGTGGACGTATAGGGTGTGACGCCTGCCCGGTGCTGGAAGATTAAATGATGGGGTGCAAGCTCTTGATTGAAGTCCCAGTAAACGGCGGCCGTAACTATAACGGTCCTAAGGTAGCGAAATTCCTTGTCGGGTAAGTTCCGACCTGCACGAATGGCGTAACGATGGCCACACTGTCTCCTCCTGAGACTCAGCGAAGTTGAAATGTTTGTGATGATGCAATCTCCCCGCGGAAAGACGGAAAGACCCCATGAACCTTTACTGTAGCTTTGTATTGGACTTTGAACAGATCTGTGTAGGATAGGTGGGAGGCTTTGAAGTGAGGTCGCTAGATCTCATGGAGCCAACGTTGAAATACCACCCTGGTGTGTTTGAGGTTCTAACCTAGGTCCATTATCTGGATCGGGGACAGTGCATGGTAGGCAGTTTGACTGGGGCGGTCTCCTCCCAAAGCGTAACGGAGGAGTTCGAAGGTACGCTAGTTACGGTCGGACATCGTGACGATAGTGCAATGGCATAAGCGTGCTTAACTGCGAGACTGACAAGTCGAGCAGATGCGAAAGCAGGACATAGTGATCCGGTGGTTCTGTATGGAAGGGCCATCGCTCAACGGATAAAAGGTACTCTGGGGATAACAGGCTGATACCGCCCAAGAGTTCATATCGACGGCGGTGTTTGGCACCTCGATGTCGGCTCATCTCATCCTGGGGCTGTAGCCGGTCCCAAGGGTATGGCTGTTCGCCATTTAAAGAGGTACGTGAGCTGGGTTTAAAACGTCGTGAGACAGTTTGGTCCCTATCTTCCGTGGGCGCTGCAGATTTGAGGAAGCCTGCTCCTAGTACGAGAGGACCGGAGTGGACACACCTCTGGTGTATCGGTTGTCACGCCAGTGGCATTGCCGAGTAGCTAAGTGTGGAAGAGATAACCGCTGAAAGCATCTAAGCGGGAAACTCGTTTCAAGATGAGATCTGCCGGGGCCTTGAGCCCCCTAAAGAGTCGTTCAAGACCAGGACGTTGATAGGTCAGGTGTGGAAGCGCAGTAATGCGTTAAGCTAACTGATACTAATTGCTCGTGCGGCTTGACCCTATAACTTTGATAGCCAATATGCAAACTGTAAGGAATGTGTGAAAAGCTCAAAGATTGTTATGCCAAGTTGACGCAGTCAAAAGACACAAAAATCTGATTCCAAACTCTATGAATTCGCCGAGCTGTTCCTCGAACAGCTCAGCACCCAGTTATGCCTGATGACCATAGCAAGTTGGTACCACTCCTTCCCATCCCGAACAGGACAGTGAAACGACTTTGCGCCGATGATAGTGCGGGTTCCCGTGTGAAAGTAGGTCATCGTCAGGCTCTTACAGCCCAAAAAACCCCAGTCATATTTGACTGGGGTTTTTTGCTTTTGGCATCCCAAAACGCATCAAGTGCAGCGGACTGCTCAATGCGCTCGGGTTCAACAGCCCACCTAGCCCATCTCAAATTACTTGCGCCGACCAGGCGTGCACAGCATCTCACAAGCCTTGCAGGCCTTGATCAGCATTAATGCGGGGTTGGGCTCGGCATTCGTTGGCTACCCAATGAGCACATGTCGTTCTCGGATTGGATGCGTTTATCCACCGTTCGGTGCTCGAAATCTCTGCACCCCGGCTTGGTCGAGAAAGCGCTCCAACTTCCCCTCCATCCACAGATGGTGTAGGTGCGCCAGGGCCTCACCCATGGCAAAAGTCATCTGATGGGTGTCCAGCTTGCGTTGAAACAGAATCGGCAAGGTATCTGCAGCGCTCAAGGCACGATCATGGGCTGCTTGCAAGATCTCCGAGAGCCGTTCCCGGTGGTGGTTTTGCAGTTGCGCAATGCGCGTCGCCAAGCCTATAAACGGCTTGCCATGCGAAGGTAGCACTAATGTGCTTTCCGGCAGGTCCAGATACCGCAACAGCGAAGTCAAGAACAACTGCAGCGGATTGGCTTCGGGCTCGCTGGCATGGACGCTGACATTGGTCGAGATGCGCGGTAGCACCATGTCACCGCTGATCAAGGTGGTCAACTCAGCACAAAACATCGCGATGTGCTCAGGCGCGTGTCCATAGCCGCTTATGCAACGCCACGCCCGGCCCCCGATGTCCAGCGTGTCTCCATCCATGATTCGGCGAAAGCGGGGTGGCAGCGCGGGCACGAGGGTCGGGAAATACGATGCGCGCCCACGCACATGAGCTAAAAAGGATGGGTCTTGCGCACCATGCAGAGCATAAAAATCCGCCCCTGCATCTCCGCCAAACCCTTGCGGGTCATAGACAGCGACCCGAGCCACGTTGTAGTCGGTGGCACTGATCCACAAGCGTACATCCCATCGCTCGCACAGCCAATGCGCCAAGCCGATATGGTCTGGATGCATGTGGGTCACGATGACGCGCAAGATAGGCAAGCCACCCAGGCAGTTCACAAAAATCTGCTCCCACTGCGCCCGGGTCGAAGCACTGTCGATGCAGCAGTCCACCACGGTCCACCCGTCCAGCATGACACCGCCAGCGCCCGGTTGTCGGTCGCGCAGCAGCCACACATTGATGTGATCCAGCGCGAAGGGAAGACCCATGCGAATCCAGTGGACTCCCGGCACGACCTCGATGGAGCCGCCCTCGGGAGGGAGCGCGTCGCCCAGCGGGTAGTGGATCTGGTGTTCGAGTGGGTTCATGGCGAAGGTGTGATGGGTTAGCATTGACGTTAACGTAAACGTCATGCATTCGATGCATTGTAGGGAGCTGCCGCCACCGGGCTGTCTCCTGTGCGAAACCGATACTGCTGTGTGCAGCACCCACCATGGCCAATACTTACACCATCAGCGACCTTGCCAAAGAGTTCGATCTCACCACCCGGGCGATCCGTTTTTATGAAGACATGGGCTTGCTGCAGCCTGAGCGCACTGGATCTGCCGGACGCAACCGCGTGTACAGCGCACGCGACCGCACCCGGCTCCGCCTGACGCTGCGGGCCAAGCGCCTGGGCCTGTCACTGACGGAAGCCAAGGAGATCATCGACCTCTATGACAGCCCCCGTGATACCGGCGTACAGCTCCGCAAGTTCCTGGACGTGCTGGTGGTCCATCGCAAACAACTCGAAGAGCAAATGGCCGATCTGCAGGCCAACCTGGAAGAGGTGCGCGAGCACGAAGAAGAGGCGCGCACGCTACTGGCCAAGGTAGAAAAGCAAAATTGATCCATAATTGACGTTTACGTAAACGTAAATCAGGAGACTGCAGTGAGCACGCCCCCCTTTGAGCCGCGTTGCATCGACTTTGCCGACCGCGTGCGCGACAGCTTTGCGCGGCAAGGGGCCATGCAGACGCTTGGCGCGTCGCTGGGATTGGTGGCGCCAGGCGCTGTAGACATTGAACTCCCCTGGGCAGCCGCCCTGACCCAGCAGCATGGATTTCTCCATGCGGGCATGGTGTCCACCGCGCTGGATTCCGCCTGCGGATATGCCGGTTTCACCCTCATGGCGGCCGATGCCGCGGTGCTCACCATCGAATTCAAGATCAACTTGCTGGCCCCTGCCAAAGGCGAGCGATTCCGCATGGAAGGACGGGTGCTGAAGCCCGGCCGCACCATCACCGTCTGCGAAGGCCGAGCCTTCGCTATCGACGGCAACCAACAAAAGCTGGTCGCCACCATGGGGTGCACTCTCATGGCGGTCACCGGACGCGACAGCATCCAGGGCTGAGCCCTGCCCATTTCCCTACCTTCTACGAGGAGACAAACCCCATGAGCATTCCCGCCAACCTTCCCGGCCTCAACTTCCAGCTGGGCGAAGATATCGATGCCCTGCGCGATGCCGTGCGCGACTTCGCGCAGGCAGAGATCGCTCCCCGCGCGGCCGAAATTGACCGCAACGACCAATTCCCCATGGACCTGTGGCGCAAGATGGGCGACTTGGGCGTACTCGGCATCACGGTGCCCGAGCAATACGGCGGCGCAGCCATGGGCTACCTGGCCCACATGGTGGCCATGGAAGAAATCTCGCGCGCTAGCGCCTCGGTGGGCTTGTCTTATGGCGCCCACAGCAACCTGTGCGTGAACCAGATCAACCGCAACGGCAGCGAGGCACAAAAAGCAAAGTACCTGCCCAAGCTCATCAGCGGCGAGCATGTGGGCGCGCTGGCCATGAGCGAACCCGGCGCGGGCTCGGACGTGATCAGCATGAAGCTCAAGGCCGAGGACAAGGGCGGCTACTACGTGCTCAATGGCAGCAAGATGTGGATCACCAACGGCCCTGATGCAGACACCCTGGTGGTGTATGCCAAGACCGAGCCTGAGTTGGGCGCGCGCGGCGTGACCGCCTTCCTGATCGAGAAGGGAATGAAGGGCTTTTCGATCGCGCAGAAGCTCGACAAGCTGGGCATGCGCGGCAGCCATACGGGCGAGCTGGTGTTCCAGGACGTTGAAGTGCCCGCAGAGAACGTGCTGGGTGGCCTGAACCAGGGCGCCAAGGTGCTCATGAGTGGCCTGGACTACGAGCGTGCGGTGCTGACCGGCGGCCCGCTGGGCATCATGCAGTCCGTGATGGACAACGTCATCCCTTACATTCACGACCGCAAGCAGTTCGGCCAGAGCATTGGCGAGTTCCAGCTCATCCAGGGCAAGGTGGCCGACATGTACACCGTGCTGCAGGCGGGGCGCTCCTTTGCCTACACGGTGGCCAAGAACCTCGATATGCTCGGCACCGACCACGTGCGCCAAGTGCGCAAGGACTGCGCCAGCGTGATCCTGTGGTGTGCCGAGAAAGCCACCTGGATGGCGGGCGAAGGCGTGCAGATTTATGGTGGCAACGGCTACATCAACGAATACCCGCTGGGCCGCCTGTGGCGCGATGCCAAGCTGTATGAGATTGGTGCGGGCACGAGCGAAATTCGTCGCATGCTGATCGGCCGTGAGCTGTTTGCTGAAACCTGCTGATCTTCTATCTAATCATTGAGACCCAAGGACAACATGCCCTCCTCCATCGAAGACCTGTTTGTTCACAACCGCGCCTGGGCGGCCCAGATGGAGCGCGAGCGGCCCGGCTTCTTCACCAGCCTGCTGGCGCAGCAAAAGCCCAAGTACATGTGGATCGGTTGCTCCGACAGCCGGGTGCCTGCCAACCAGATCACCGGCCTGGAGCCCGGTGAAGTGTTTGTGCACCGCAATGTGGCCAACGTTGTGGTGCCTACCGACCTGAACTGCCTGTCCACCATCCAGTACGCGGTGGATCAGTTGCACATCGAGCACCTGATGGTGGTGGGGCACTACGGCTGTGGTGGCGTGCTGGCGGCGTTGGAGGGCACGCGCGTCGGCCTGGCCGACAACTGGATCCGCCATGTGCAGGATGTGCGCGACCGCCACCGTGACCTGATTGCCGCCACCGCCCCAGAGTGGCGCCACGACGTGTTGTGCGAACTCAATGCCATCGAGCAGGTCGTCAACATTGCCCAGACCACGGTGATGCTCGACGCCTGGGGCCGGGGCCAGAAGGTGACGCTGCACGGCTGGTGTTATGGTCTCAAGGATGGTCTCATCAACAACCTGCACATGTCCGTGGGCAGTACCGAAGGCCTGGACTCGCTGTACAAGGCCGCGATCGCCGGTGTGGCTGCCGTCAAAAGGCAATAGCCAACCACCGCATCCCCTCAACGGCTGAGCACCCGCCATGTTCCCGCAACGGCTTGACGCTCCCCAGGCCTACGGCATTGCCAAGGCCATGATGGATGGCTTCAACCGGCACTACCGGTTGTTCCGCACCGAGTCCGCGCGGGCCAAGCACCGCTTTGAAACCGGCGACTGGCACGGCCAGCAGCGGGCCCAGCGCGAGCGCATCGAGTTCTACGACCTGCGCGTGAAAGAGTGTGTGCGCAGGTTAGAGAAAGAGTTCGAGGCGGGTGCACAGCCCATGGACGTGTGGCACCAGGTCAAGCTGCACTACATCGGCCTCTTGGTCAACCACCACCAGCCCGAACTGGCCGAGACCTTTTTCAACTCGGTCACCACCAAGATCCTGCACCGCACGCATTTCCACAACGACTTCATCTTTGTGCGGCCTGCGGTCAGTACCGAATACATCGAAAACGAAGAGCCCGCAGCGCGCCCCACCTACCGCGCCTATTACCCGTCGCGAGACACGCTGGGCGAGACCTTCCAGGTCATCGTCGAGAACTTCCAGCTGCAGCGTGAATTTGCGGACTTGGGCCGAGACACCGCCTGCGTGGTGGGCGCCATGCGCGGCCGGCTCGACAAAGTGAGGCTGCGCGCCAACTTTCAGATCCAGGTGCTCACCAGCCTGTTCTTTCGCAACAAAGGCGCCTATGTCGTGGGCAAGATCATCAACGGCTTCAACGAAGTGCCGTTTGCGCTGCCCATCCTGCACGACGACAACTGCAGGCTGTTTATCGACGCGGCCCTGTTTGGCGAAGACGACATGCAGATGCTGTTCAGCTTCGCACGCGCCTACTTCATGGTGGACATGGAGGTGCCCAGCGCCTACGTGCAGTTCCTGCGCAGCCTCATGCCGCGCAAGCCCCGCGCCGAGATCTACAACGCCCTGGGCCTGGCCAAGCAGGGCAAGACGCTGTTCTACCGCGACTTTCTGTACCACCTGAAGCACTCCAGCGACCAGTTCCGCATCGCGCCCGGCATCAAGGGCATGGTCATGCTGGTGTTCGACCTGCCAAGCTTTCCCTTCGTGTTCAAGCTCATCAAGGACTACTTCCCGCACCAGAAGGAAACCACGCGCGAGCAGGTCAAGGCCAAGTATTTGCTGGTCAAGCAGCACGACCGCGTGGGCCGCATGGCCGACACGCTCGAATACAGCGAAGTGGCCTTTCCGCGCAGCCGGTTCGACGATGCCCTGATTGCCGAGATCGAGAAGTTCGCCCCCAGCCAGCTCGAAATCAGCGACCGTGATGGCGACGGCCAGACGGAGGTGATCATCAAGCACCTGTATATCGAGCGGCGCATGATCCCGCTCAACATCTATCTGCAGGAAGCCTTCGACACGGGCCTGTCCGACCCCCGAGCGCGCCAGCAGATGGAGCACAGCGTCATCGAATACGGCAATGCCATCAAGGACCTCGTGGCCGCCAACATCTTCCCGGGCGACATGCTCTGGAAGAACTTTGGCGTCACGCGCAACGGCAAGGTCGTGTTCTACGACTACGACGAAATCGAATACCTCACCGACTGCAACTTCCGCCGCGTGCCCACGCCGCGCAATGAAGAGGAAGAGATGAGCGGCGAGGTCTGGTACAGCGTCGGCCCGCGCGATGTGTTCCCTGAAACCTTCGGCCCCTTCCTGCTCGGCAACGATGCCGTGCGCGAGGTGTTCATGTTGCACCACGCCGATCTCCTCGACGCTGCCTTCTGGCAGTCGCACCAGGAACGCATCCGTGCGGGCCACATGTTTGACGTCTTTCCCTACGACACAGACCGGCGCTTTGCGCATGGCGCAGCAGGCCGGTAGCCCCCTTAATTCACCCCTCCCAAACTTTTCATCCGAACCATTTCACAGGAGACCATCACCATGTCTGCATCCACCCAAGACCCCATCGTCATCGTCGGCGCCGCACGCACCCCCATGGGCTCGCTGCAGGGCGACTTTTCCGGCCTGGCCGCGCACGACCTGGGCGGCGCCGCCATCAAGGCCGCCATTGAGCGCGCCGGTGTGTCGCCTGACGCCGTGGGCGAAGTGCTGTTCGGCAACTGCCTGATGGCTGGGCAGGGTCAGGCACCCGCGCGCCAGGCGGCGTTCAAGGGCGGCCTGCCCAAGGCCGCTGGCGCCGTCACGCTCAGCAAGATGTGCGGATCGGGCATGAAGGCCGCCATGTTTGCGCACGATATGCTGCTGGCCGGTTCGCACGACGTGATGGTGGCAGGCGGCATGGAGAGCATGACCAACGCCCCCTACCTGCTGCAAAAGGGCCGAGGCGGCTACCGACTGGGCCATGACCGCATCTTTGATCACATGATGCTCGACGGCCTGGAAGACGCTTACGAAGCGGGCCGCAGCATGGGCACCTTTGGCGAAGACTGCGCCGCCAAGTACCAGTTCACCCGCGAGCAGCAGGACGCGTTTGCCACCGCCAGCGTGCAGCGCGCCAAGGCCGCCACCGAGTCCGGCGCGTTCGCGGCCGAGATCGTGCCCGTCACCGTCAAGACCCGCGCGGGCGAGACCGTGGTGTCGGTGGACGAAGGCCCCGGCAAGGTCAAGCTCGAAAAAATCGCCACCTTGAAGCCCGCGTTCAAGAAAGACGGCACCATCACCGCCGCGTCCAGCTCCAGCATCAACGATGGCGCCGCCGCGCTGGTGATGATGCGCGAATCCACCGCGAAGAAGCTGGGTTGCAAGCCCTTGGCCCGCATCGTGAGCCACGCCACGCATGCGCAAGAGCCCGAGTGGTTCGCCACTGCCCCGTTGGGTGCCACGCAGAAGGCGCTGGCCAAGGCCGGCTGGCAGGTTGGCGATGTGCAGCTGTGGGAGATCAATGAAGCCTTCGCGGTGGTGCCCATGGCGCTGATGAAGGAGCTGGATCTGCCCCACGACAAGGTCAACGTGAACGGCGGCGCCTGCGCTTTGGGCCACCCCATCGGCGCCAGCGGTGCACGCATCATGGTGACGCTGATGTACGCGCTCAAGGCGCGCGGCCTGACCAAGGGCCTGGCCACGCTGTGCATCGGCGGCGGCGAGGCCACGGCCGTGGCGCTCGAACTGGTCTGACGATGGAGAGGGATGGGATGATTCCCATCTCTTCACAAGGACCGCGATGACCGCACCATCTCCCGAGATCACCACCTTCTGGCGTGAATTTGTCGATGCCCAGGCATCGCTCCAAGCCCAGCCTCTGCGCGAGCGGGTCGAGTCGGCCAACGTGCTCATCGAGCGTCACCTGAGCGGCCTGGCGCTGGAGATGTCTGGCGGCGACAGCGATGCGGTGGTGGATCTCATCGTCACCGCCCACGGCAGCATCGACAACTTTCCGTTGCTGATGGAGGTGGTGGCTGCCGCCCCCACGCTGCAGAACTACCGGTTGCGCGCGTTTCGGGAGCGCACCACGCAGCCCGACTTTCCCATCGGCATGGAGGGCTTTGAGCTGTCCACATCGGAGGTGCTGGTCGCCTGCGGACAGGACGATGGCCAGGCCGCGCTGGAGATCCGCTTTGGCCGCGAGATCCCCAGCGACTACCAGGACCACGCTCGCAACATGGTGTTCATCATGCTCGACCATGTTCTGGGCGAATACGACTTCGCCGTCAAGGTGGGCGCGGTGGATTTTGTGGAGGAAGCCTCCGACCCGCTGGCACCCTGGGTGCCCCTGAGCCAGTTTGTGCCGGTGTTCGACCGCTATTGGGTGGACACCCTGGGCCGCACCAGCGACTTCCCTGCGGGCGAGCACGACTGGTCGGGCATGACCTTGTCGTTTGGCGGGCAGGACGATGAGGATGGCAGCGGTGACGAGGCTGAAGACAAGGCCATTGTCATGGTCAACCGCAGTGCCAACCCCGTGGCCATGCGCGCCGATCTGGCCTACGCGCTGACCCTGGACCTGGCCGTGGGCAACCGCGATCAGCTGGCCGCCGTGCAAGACCTGCAGGACCAGGCAGCCACGCTGCTCGCGCTGCCGCAGCTGGGCATCATGGCCTACACACTGACCCGCGCGGGGCGCCGCAAGGCCGTGTATTACGTGGGCGACAAGCAGCTGGCCATGCAGACGCTCGCACCTTTGCTGCTGCGCGATGAGGCCGAATCGCTGGAGCTGACCTTCGCGTTTGATCCCGCATGGTCAGGCTATTTCGAGTTTGCCGTGCATTGCCCGTGAACTCTTTCAACCCCTTGCAGGCCACACCATGATCGAAACGCTCGAACAATTGCGCACCCTGTACGCAGCCCCCGGCGAGCGGGCCCTGCGCAAGCAACAACCGCAGCTGGATGGGCACTGCCAGCGCTTCATTGCCCTGTCGCCGTTCTGCGTGGTGGCCAGTGGTGGCGCCCATGGTGCTCTGCTCGACGCCTCGCCACGCGGCGGAGCGCCGGGGTTTGTAAAGTCGCCCGATCCCCACACCCTGCTGTTGCCCGATGCGGGCGGCAACAACCGGCTCGACACCCTGACCAACCTGCTGAGTGACCCGCGCATCGGCCTGCTGTTCATGATCCCGGGTGTGGATGAAACCCTGCGGGTGAATGGCACCGCACGCCTGCGCGACGAAGCGTTGTACACCGACTTCTTCACGGCCGAGCGCCAGCGCCCAAAGATAGTGATCGAAGTGCGCGTTGCCGAGGCCTACCTGCACTGCTCCAAGGCCTTCATGCGCTCGCGGCTGTGGTCCGCCGATGCGCAGGTGGACCGCGCGCAACTGCCCACCATGGGCCAGATGATTCACGACCAGATGGGCCTTGCGACCGAGCCCGAGTCGCAAGTGGCGATGCTGCAGCGCTACCGCGCCCAACTGGCGCAAGAGCAGCAACTCGGCGACGCTTGAGGGGATTGATGTTGAATACTTCTGTTTTGATAGCTTTCAGCGCTTGATGGATAAGCGCTGGTGGCTGTTTTGGTAGGCGGTTTCAACAACGAAGTGCGCCAGTACCCAGTGTAAGTGGGCTCACTTTGTAGCCATGGAACACCTCATGCGGAGTCTTCCAGCCCAAGCATCTGCGGGGTCGGTGGTTGAGCCGGTACACGGCTTGGAGCACCTGCTCTTCGCTGGCCGTGCCCAGATCGCTGCCCTTGGGGAAGTAGTGGCGTAGCAGCCCATTGTGGTTCTCGTTGAGCCCCCGCTGCCAGGGGCTGTGCGGATCGGCGAAGTACACCTTCGTCTTCAGGCGTCTATGCACCCACCTGTGCTCGGCGAATTCCTTGCCGTTGTCCAGCGTGAGGGTGTGGCGGTGCTTGGGATGGTGCCTGAGCATTTCGATGATGGCCTGGCCCACCGGCTCGGCCTGGCGCCGCTGCACATGCTGCGCCAGTGTGTAGCGCGAGCGTCGCTCGGTCAGGGTCACCAGCCCTGCCAGTCCACCCGCACCTGAGACGATGGTGTCCCCCTCCCAGTCACCCAGGCGCGCTCGCTTGTCCACAATGGCGGGGCGCTGTGCGATACCCACGCGATCGCGCAGTTGCCCCGCACCCGAATGTGCCTTGCGTCGGCGCTGGCCGCAACGCAGGCGCGGTGCAGCTTGTCCCATGCGGCGCAGCCGGTTGTAGATGCAGGTGTGGCTGATGCGCAGGCGCTTTTCCAGCCCCAGGCGGGCGGCGGCCTGCTGAGGTGACAGATCCAGCTGCAGATACGACAGCACCAACTCCCACTGGGCATCGTCAAAGCGCTGAGCGTTGGTCTGACCACTTTGGCGCGCAAGAGCCTGTTGATGGGCGCTGTGGGCTTGGTACGCCGTGCTGGCGCCGCTGTTGCGCCTGATCTCGCGGGCAATGGTGCTGCGGTGGCGCCCCAGGCGCAGGGCTGTCTGTGTGATCGACAGCCCCACGTCGCGAAGGCATTGGATTTGGTAACGTTCGCTTTGGCTCAAATGGGTGTAGTTCATGGTGCACTTGGGTTGACTGGCAGGTCACACAAGTCATCTTCACTTACTTGTCTGGGCCTACCTTTTGGCAACGTGCACTTCGTTGTTTAAACCGCCATTCAAATTCCCTCTATGAAATCCATATTGGTCATCGGCGCGTCGCGCGGCATTGGTCTGGAGCTGGTGCGCCAGTACACCGAGGCGGGCTGCCGCGTCATCGCTACCGTGCGCGACGATGCGGGCAGCGAGCGGGTACAGGCCCTGGGCGCCGAGGTGTTGACCGTGGATGTGGCCAACCCTGCCAGCGTCAGCGGGCTGGCTTGGCAACTGGACGGCGAAAAGATCGAGACCGCCTGGTATGTGGCCGGTGTCATCCGCCGCCCCAATGCGCTCACGCCGCCCACCCAGCAGGACTTCGATGCCGTGATGCACACCAACGTGCTGGGCGCCATGCAGACACTGCCGCAGGTCGCGCCCCTGGTGGCCGACGCGCAGGGCGTGTTCGCTTTCTTGTCCTCGTCCATGTCGCAGATTGGCAGCGTTCCCAACAGCGGCTCCTGGCTGTACCGGACCAGCAAGGCGGCGCTGAACATGGCCGTTGCATCCGCCCAACACGACTACCCGAACGCCACCCTCATCACCATCGACCCCGGCTGGGTGCAGACCGACATGGGCGGCGAAGGCGCTGCGCTGACTGTGCAGGACAGCGTGCGCGGCCTGCGCGCCACCGTGGCGGGCGTCACGGCCGCCGACAAGGGCCGCCTGCTGCACCACGACGGGCGCCGCGCCACGCACTGGTAGCCCGGTGGCTATCAGGCTGCCGGATCGATGCAAGATTTGGACTGGCGCCTGGTGGAGTGGATCCGCAAAATTGCGTGGCGCTGGCTGCCTGAAAACGGCTTCCTGCGCGGGCTGGCTAAAGAGAGGGCCAGCTCCATGCAACCCAACCGGGAGTCCAAAAATGTGTGATTGTCTTGCTACCCCGGCGGCGCTTGCGCCGTCCCGCCGCCGCCTTCTGGGCGGTGCCGCAGCCTTGGCTGCCCTGGCCTCCAGCGCCCGCGTGCTGGCTGCTGACACCCCTTTGCCCGACAACCGCATCGGCCCCGACGCAGCACTTGCGCGGCTGGTGCAGGGCAATGCCCGCTACGTGGCGGGCCGTTCCACGCAGCGCGACTTTTCGGTGGGCCGGGTGGCGCGCACCACCGGGCAGCGGCCCTTTGCGGCCATCCTGAGCTGCGCGGATTCGCGCATTGCGCCCGAGCTGGCGTTTGACCAGGGGCCCGGCGATCTGTTCGTGGTGCGGCTGGCGGGCAACTTCCTGAACGACGATGCGCTGGCCAGCATGGAATACGCGATCGAGGTTCTGCAGGTGCCGCTCATCCTCGTGCTCGGGCACAGCAACTGCGGCGCTGTTTCCGCCACCATCAAGGTGGTGCAGGAAGGCACCCAGCTGCCCGGCCATCTGCCGGGGCTGGTCAACGCCATCCGCCCGGCCGTCGAGGCGGCGCAGCGCCGCCAGCCTGCCAACTTGCTGGTGGCCGCCACCGAGCAGAACGTGCGGCTCAATGTGGCCCGGTTGACCACCTCCGAGCCGCTCCTGGCCGGGCGCATGGCCAGCGGCGCCATCCGCGCCGTGGGGGGCGTGTATGAGCTTTCCAGCGGCAAGGTCTCGCTGGTCTAGCCCCCGGGTACGCAGGAGCACGTAGTCCGCCCGCTCTTAGCGGGCGCGCCCGCAGACGCGGGCAAAATTGCATGTTGACTCGCTGGTAGGTGCCTGGGCATCCAGAGCCTGCCGGCGCCGAACGATCCCAAGGAGACAACATGCTGCTGACCCAAGACCAGGAAATGATCCGCGACGCGGTGCGCGACTTTGCGCAAGAACAGCTGTGGCCCCACGCCGCGCGCTGGGACAAGGAACACCACTTCCCCAAAGAGGCGCACCAGGGCCTGGCTGCACTGGGTGCCTACGGCATCTGCGTGCCCGAAGAGTTCGGCGGTGCCAACCTGGACTACGTGACGCTGGCGCTGGTGCTGGAAGAAATCGCAGCCGGTGATGGTGGCACCAGCACGGCCATCAGCGTGACCAACTGCCCCGTCAACGCCATCCTCATGCGCTATGGAAATGCACAGCAAAAGCGCGACTGGCTCACGCCGCTGGCGCGCGGCGAAATGCTGGGCGCCTTCTGCCTGACCGAGCCGCATGTGGGTTCCGACGCTTCCGCACTGCGCACCACAGCCGTGAGGCAGGGCGACGAATATGTGATCAACGGCGTCAAGCAGTTCATCACCAGCGGCAAGAACGGCCATGTGGCCATCGTCATCGCCGTCACCGACAAGGGCGCGGGCAAGAAGGGCATGAGCGCCTTCCTCGTGCCCACCAACAACCCCGGCTATGTGGTCGCGCGGCTCGAAGACAAGCTGGGCCAGCACAGCAGCGACACGGCGCAGATCAACTTCGACAACTGCCGCATCCCGGCCGAGAACCTGATCGGCGCCGAGGGTGAGGGCTACAAGATCGCCCTGGGCGCGCTCGAAGGCGGGCGCATCGGTATTGCCGCGCAGAGCGTGGGCATGGCGCGCAGCGCGTTTGATGCGGCGCTGGCGTATTCGAAGGAGCGCGAGAGCTTTGGCACCGCCATCTTCAACCACCAGGCCGTGGGCTTTCGCTTGGCCGACTGCGCCACGCAGATCGAAGCCGCGCGCCAGCTCATCTGGCACGCCGCCGCGCTGCGCGACGCGGGCCGCCCTTGCCTGAAGGAAGCCGCCATGGCCAAGCTGTTTGCCAGCGAGATGGCCGAGCAGGTCTGCAGCGCCGCCATCCAGACGCTGGGCGGCTACGGCGTGGTGAACGACTTCCCGGTGGAGCGCATCTACCGCGACGTGCGTGTGTGCCAGATCTACGAAGGCACGAGCGACGTGCAGAAGATCATCATCCAGCGCGCGCTGGCCTGAGCCTGCTCGGCGCCATTGTCGGCGCCATTGTCGGCGCCATTGTCGGCGCCATTGTCGGCGCCGCGACCGCTGCCTCCGTGCGGTGGTGACGGTTGCGCTGTGAGTGGGGCCGCAGCAGATGCGCTCTCAGCCATGCCCTGGTCGCTACCCGACGTACTCCCAAGCGCTGCCACGCGCCGGCGTCAACACGCAACCCTCCCAAAGTAGGGGGTGTTTGGTGCGGGAAGATGCCAACATCGGCCCGATGAACTCCGAACGCGTGCTCTCCTGGGACACCCTGGCACCCGCCGCCCAGCTGCAGTTGTTGGGCAACAGCTTCATGCGGGTGCGCGACGGCTGCACTGTCATGCCGCTGCTGGGGCTGCCGGGCTTGGCCTGGCTGTATTCGCTGGGCTTGTGGCCCCCTGGCATCACGCTGTGGTGGGGGGCGTCGTTGTTGCTGGTGGGGGCTGTGTGGGGCGTCTGGGGCCTGTGGCAGCGGGCCCTGAAGCAGCGCGACAGCCACGATGCGGCAACGCTGCTGGCCGTTTGGTTGCCTCGTGTGCAAGCGCTGGCTGCGTTGTACGGCGCGTTGGTGATGAGTTCTGCGGCCTCCGCCGGGCCCGACACGCCCTTTGAACTGCGCGTGGTGTTCATCTGTGGCTCCACGCTGGTGGTGTCGGCGCATGCCGCGCACCAGTCGGCGGCGCTGGTGGTTTTTAAGCGGTTCTTTTTCACCAGCTACGCGGTCAGCCTGTTGTCGGTGCCCTATGTGTTTCCCGATCACTGGCCGTACCTGTTGCCCATGCATCTGGCGTTTGGCGTGTTCTTTCGCAATGCGAGCATCAGCCATCAGTTCTTTCTGAGCAATGTAGACCTGACGGAGCGGTTCCGTGCCGCCAAGGGCGAGGCCGAGCAGGCGCTGGCTGTGAAGAACCAGTTCCTCGCCACCGCCAGCCACGACCTGCGCCAGCCCGTGCATGCCGTGGGGCTGCTGGCCGAATCCATCGCGCTGCGCAACCGGGACCCGGCGCTGGATGCCACGCTGCAGAACCTGCGCCAGGGCGTGCAGTCGCTGCAATGGATGTGCAATGCGCTGCTGGACCTGTCGCGCATCGAAGCGGGGGCCGTGCAGGCAAGGCCCCAGGCAGTGGCACTAGCGCCGCTGCTGCGCGAAGTCGCCACGCTGCTAGGGGAATCTGCGCGCACCCGGGGCCTGGTGCTGCGCCTGCGCCCGCCACCGGCCAGCGCCCGGGTGCAGGCCGACCCGATGCTGCTGCGCCAGTGCGTGGTGAACCTGGTGCACAACGCGCTGCGGTACACGCAGCGTGGCGGCGTGCTGCTGGCTGTGCGCCGCCGCGCCGGGCATTGGCAGGTGGAGGTGTGGGACACCGGCCCCGGCGTTGCCGCCGAGGAGCGCGAGCGCATCTTCTCGCCCTTCACCCGCAGTGCCTCGGCGCGCGTGGCAGACGATGCAGGCTACGGCCTGGGCCTGGCTGTGGTGGCGCGCTGCGCCGAGATGATGGATGCGCCCCTGGGCCTGGTGTCGCGCCTGGGGCGCGGCTCGCGGTTCTGGCTGCGGCTGCCGCCTGCCACGTCCAGCGCAGTGGTCGTTGCGCCAACGCCCGCCACCGTGGCGCGCCAGGGCGGCCTGCAGGGCCGCTGCCTGGTGGTGGAGGACGACCCGCAGGTGGCCGCAGGCTGGCAGCAACTGCTGCAGGACTGGGGCGTGCAGGTGCGCTGCGCGGCCGATGGTGCCGAGGCACTGGGTTGTCTGGAACAGGGCTTCACGCCGCAGGCCATCTTCTGCGACCAGCGTTTGCGCTCCGGCGAAAGTGGGTTCGCCTTGCTTCAGCGCCTGCAGACACTGTGCCCTGACACCGCACTGGCCATGGTCAGCGGTGAATGGGATTCGCCCGCGCTGCGCCAGGCGGAAGAAGAGGGCTACCTGGTGCTGCGCAAGCCGGTGGCGCCGGAACAGCTGCACGCCTTGCTGCGGCAGTGGCTACCTGATTCGTCGGAAAGCTATAAAAAAGATAGCTGTTAGCGCTTATTGGTAAAGCGCTGAAGGTTGTTTTGATTGATTTTTCTGCTGGCCCAGCCACTGGGCCAGCACCGCGTGCAACTCCACGGGGCTCACCGGCTTGCGCAGCACCAGGTAGCCCTCGTCTTCGGCATCCCGCAGCGCGGGCGCATTGAACTCGCCGCTGACCATGGCGCCGCGTGCAGCGGGGCAGCGGGCCAGCAGGGCGCGCAGTACGTCAAAGCCGCTCTCGCCCGTGTGCAGCCGCTGGTCGCAGAAGATGGCATCCGGCTCGAACCCGTCGTCGAGCTGGGCATGCGCCTCGGCCGTGGTGGTGGCGTATGCCGCCGTCACGCCCCAGGCCTCCAGCATGGCGCGCCAGGCCTTGATCACCTGGCGGTCGTCGTCCAGTACCAGGCAGCGGCCTTGCAGCGGGCGCATTGCCGTCTCGTCGCGGTGCAATGCCGCCAGGTCGGGTGGCACGGCCGTCGCTGAAGTAGCGGTGGTGTGGGCCGGCAGCCGCAGCCAGAAGCATGAGCCCCGCCCCAGGCGCGACCGCAGGCCATGGGTGGCGCCCATCTGTTCGGCGCAGCGCGCCACCACGGCCAGCCCCAGGCCGTGTCCGGCGTCGTTCATCTGGTCCGCCCGCTCCCCTCGGTAGTAGGGGCTGAACACCCGGTACTGGTCCGCCACGGCGATGCCGACGCCGGTATCCCGCACTTCCACCAGCCAGTCGCTGCCGCGCGCCCGCACGCTCACCAGCACCTTGCCTTGGGGCGTGTAGCGGATCGCGTTCTGCACCAGGTTGGCCAGCGCCTGGCGCAGCAGCACCGGTTCTGCCCACACGGTGGCCCCGCCACGCGGCACCCATAGCCGCAGGGCCAGCCCGCCGAGGCTGGCCTGCTCACGGAACAGGCGCACCACGTCCGCGAGCAGTGCGTTCAGGTCCACCACGCCCTTGGCGCCCAGCGGCTGGCCGGATTCCAGGCGGGCCAGGTCCAGCAGCGCGTTGAACAGCTGGTTCATGGCCTGCATGCTGTTGCGCAGGTCGGCAACCAGGGGGCGAAGAACCGGGTCGCTGTTGCGCAGGCTGATCGCCTCGACCATCAGCGACATGGCATGCACGGGCTGGCGCAGGTCGTGGCTGGCGGTGGCGAGGAACAGGTTCTTCTCGGTCAGCGCGCTTTCGGCCTGCCGCCGGGCTGCCGCCAGGGCCGCGTTGGCCGTGCGGGTGCGACGGTACTGCCAAAAGCTGGCGCCCGCCGCCAGCAGGGCCAGCGCCACCGTGGCGGCCAGGCCGATCTGCTGCATGCGGCGCACGCGCAGCTCGGCATCTTGCACCCGATTGGCCTGCGCCAGCTGCTCAATCTGGCGCTGCCGTTCAGCGCTGTCAAAGCGCTCCTGCAGCGCGGCCACGGCTTGGTCGCGCTCGGTGTGGAACAGCTCCTTGGCCAGCGCCTGCTGCTTGCGCGTGGTGGCCATGGCTTCGCGGTACAGGCCGGCTTGCTCGTACATGCGCGAGAGCTCGCCCAGCAGCTGCTCTTCCATGGGCAGGGAGCCTGCTTCATGCACAAACCGAATGCCCGCCTCCACCTCGTGCACGCCGGCCGCAATGCGGCCCTGGCCCATCAGCGCAAAGCCCAGATTGGCCTGCGCCATTGCGGCCCCGCTCAGCTCGTGTGCATCGCGGTACGCGGCCAGGGCCTCGCGCATCACGGGCTCGGCTGCGGCATACGCCTTGCGCTGCAGCAGGACGTCGCCCAGGTTGTTCAGCGCCGTGGCCTGGAGCCCGGTGAGCCCGCCGGCGCGGGCGATCTGCAGGGACTGCCGGTAGGCGGCCACGGCGGTGTCGAGATTGCCCTGCACGTTTTCCACATTGCCACGGTGCAGGTGCAGCCAGCCCAGCGCCTGCCGGGCGTCCAGCTTTTCGGCCAGCGGCAGCGTCTCGCGAATGGTCTGCAGCGCGCGGTCGGGGTTCTTCATGTCGAAGTGCAGCAGCTCCAGGTGGGTGCGCGACCGCAGCTCGGATGTGGCTGCCTGGCGCGGCAGCGTGCGCGAGAGTTCCAGGCTGCGCAGCAGGTGGGTCATCGCCGCTTCGAACTGGCCGTTGCTGCTGTGCAGGGCGCCCAGCGTCAGGTGGTAGAGCCAGCGCACCCAGGGGTCGGGCACCTGCTCGGCCGCGCCCGTTTCGCGCGTCAGGGCGTCCAGCCCGGCGCGTGTTTTGCCCGCCACGGCCCATTGCCGGGCCTCGAAGCAGATGGCCAGCACCTGCGTCGAGGCATCGCTGTGCGCAGCCGCAAGCGCTTTCAGTTGCGCTATGCCCTCGGTCACCACCGCAGCCTGCCCGGTCTCGAAAGCTGCGTCCGTCAGCGCCGCCAGGTAGGTGCGCCGGGTCGCGACATCGGCCGCGTTGGCAAAGCGGGTGGCGGCGGCCTGCAGCGCCTGCACGGCCTCGGCGCTGTTGCGTTGCGACAGGGTCTGCAGCCGGTCCAGCTCTGCCAGGTCCGGGTTCGGTACCTGTGCCCCTGCGGGCAGTGCCGTCTGCAGGCACAAGGCCGCGACCAGCACCACGGCCCTGACGACGCGCATCAGGACAGCTCCAGCCGCCGGCCGCGCAACAGGGTGATGGCCTCGACCCGCGTGCGCACCCGCAGCCGCTCCAGGATGCCCGTCACGTGCTCCTTCACGGTGCTCTCGGCAATGTCCAGCTGCAAGGCGATGCGCTTGTTGGGCAGCCCCTGCAGCACCAGCGCGAGGATCTGGCCCTGGCGGGTGGACAACCCCAGCTCGGCCGGGGTCACCGGCAGATCGCGGCTGCGCGGCGGCTGGCTGCCCAGCAGGCCTGGCTCAAACCAGACCAGCCCGCTCAGCAAGGCTTCCACCGCCAGACCAAAGGTCTCAGGCGCTGCTTGTTTGTGGATGAAACCCTGTGCGCCTGCCTGCCGGGCCAGCTCCATCACGGCGGGGTCATCGTCGCCGCTGATCACGGCGATGGGCATTCCGGGGCAGTGGCTGTGCACCTGGGCGATCAGGCCCACCGCAGCGCCTTCCGCAAGCCAGAAGTCGATGAGCGCGATGGCTGGTGTGCCCCGCATGTCCACCCAGCGCAGAAGGTCGTCCGCCCCTGCGGCCTCTACCACCTCCATCTGCGGCAGGCGTGCGCGCAGGAACTCGGCCATGCCGTGCGCCACGAGCGGATGGTCGTCCAGGATGAGCGCGTAAGGGGAGGTGGGGGCCATGCGGTGGGAGAGGGTGGCTGCGCCTTGCGGCTCAGGCGCGCTGACAGCGCGGAGGTAGGGCAAATTCTGCCAAGTGTTGAGCAGGATGGACGGCGCGCAAACCCTACCAGGGTAGGGTTCCGTACCGCAGGAGGTGCTGCACAGAATCCGCCCTTCATTCACGATCAAGAGGTTTCTGTTCATGACACGACAAGCAAGCGCAACGGGTGCTGGGCGCACTGGGCACTCCGTACGGCCCCTCTTCCGCTGGGCACCCCTGGGCTTGGTGGCCGCCTTGCTGGTGGGTTGTGGCGGTAGTGACGATGACAACAACGGCACGCCGCCGCCTACCGCAGGCGCGTTCAGCATTGGCGGTGCGGTCACGGGCCTGGGCGCAGGCAAGACGGTGACGCTGCAAAACACCGGCAAGGACGACCTGACGATCAATGCCAACGGCAACTTCGTCTTCGTGACGCGCCTGGACAGTGGCATTGCCTATGCCGTCACCGTCAAGACCCAGCCCAGCGGCCAGCGTTGCACGGTGACCCAGGGCACGGGCACCGCCACCGCCAACGTCAGCAACGTGCAGGTGCGCTGCGAGAACCTGGCGGCCGCCACCTATACGGTTGGCGGCTCAGCGACCGGTCTGGCGGGTGGCACGCTGGTGCTGCAGAACAACGGAGGCGATGACCTCTCGGTCTCCAGCAACGGCGGCTTCACGTTCGGCACTGCGCTGGCCGGCGGCACGCGCTATGCGGTCACCGTGCGCACGCAGCCTTCCGGCCAGAGCTGCACGGTGCGCAATGGCACCGGCAGTGTGGGCTCTGCCAACGTGGGCTCGGTGGAGGTGAGCTGCGGCACGGTGGTGGCATTGCCCGAAGGCGACTGGAAGCAGGAACTGTGCGTAGTGGTGCGGCCCGGCACCTGGGGCCGCTCGCTGTGGCGCATCACCCGCCAGGGGGACAATCGCGTGACGGGACAGATCGGTGTGGCCACCTATGCTGACGCCAACTGCACGGGCGCTGGCACGGTGGCAGGCCCTCTGACCGATGTGGGCAATGTGGCGTTCGACCGTAACGGCAGTACGGCTACGCTGACCGCGTTCTGGGGCTTGTGGACCCAGCCGTCAGGCCTGACATCGCGTGCCGTCTGGGCCCGCAAGGGGAGCCGCCTGTGCATCTTTGGCGACCAGATACCCACGGCCTTCCCAACGGCGGTCAGTGTGGAGAGCTACGTGGACACCGTTCTGCCCAACAAGACCTGCTACACGCAAAACTGAGCCTAGGACAACGCCGTGCTTTGCAATTGCGCCAGCGTCACGAACTCCAGCGCGCGCGCATGTGTGCATTCCAGGATCACGGGAGGCGCCACACCCGCCTCGTAGGCCTCCTTCCAGCGCAAGACGCACAGGCACCAGCGGTTGTTGCGCTGCAGCCCTGCAAAGCGGGACTCGGGCCGGGGGGTGATGAGGTCGTTGCCCCGCGACAGCGAAAAGTCCAGAAACGCCTGTGTCATGCGTGCGCAGATCACGTGGGTGCCGTGGTCATGCTCGTCGGTGTTGCAGCAGCCGTCGCGGTAGTAGCCGGTCAGTGGGTCGTAGGAGCAGGGCATCAGCAAGGTGCCCAGAACGTTCAGTGCAGTCATATCGGGTCGCGTAAGTCGCGTGGATTGTGAGGGGCGGTGAGGGGGCAGACCGTTGGGGTGGGCGCGGGGCGGGTCAGCCAACCTCGCCACGGCGGCGCAGCACTACGGTGATCTGCCCGTTGGTCTCGATGGTGGCGCGTTCCACTTCGTGCGCGTGCAGGCAGCCGCCTGCGCGCAGTGCGGCCTCCACGTCGTCGCGGGTCAGCAGCTCCTTGCGCATCAGCGCCTGGTTCAGTTCGCCCTGGTGGATCAGCACCTGGGCCTTGCCGTCCACCCAGCGCCCGATGCGCGGGAAGTGGAACGCCAACCGCGCCAGCGCCACATGCAGCAGCATGAGCGTGCTGGCCGAGATCAGCCCGCCCACCAGCGAGTTGTCGCCCGCGTTCATCGAGTTCTGCACCGCGTTCGACAGGATCAGCAACAGGATCAGGTCAAACGGCTCGTACTGCCCCGTCTGCCGCTTGCCCGACAGGCGCATGAACACCAGCAAGAACAGGTACACCACCACGCCGCGCAGCACAAACTCCCACCACGGCACGCTCATTTGCCACATTGCAAGGTTCCTTGTTGGATGCTTGGGTGGGGGCAGTCTACGGCGTGCGGCTTGCCCCTCATTCGCTGAGCGAAAATCCCGGCAATTCCCCGCACGGCTCCGGCACAGTGCGCCACTCACTGCAGTGGTGGCCGAGTGGGCATCATCTGCCGTCCCCCACCGAAAGTACCGCACCATGCAACGTCGCCAATTTCACCAAACCAGCCTCGTGGCTGCCCTGCTGTGCGCCACCGGCCAGCGGGCCTGGGCCCTGTCGCTGGGTGACCTTACCAATGCCGATGCCGCCAGCGGCCTCAAAGCCGCGCTGGGCCAGGGCGCCCAGGCGGCGGTCGCCCTGCTGGGGCGGCCTGACGGGTTTCTGGGCAACCCCCAGGTGCGCATCGGCCTGCCGGGCTCCCTGGACGACGCCGCCAAGGTCATGAAGTCGCTGGGCCAGGGGCGGCGCATCGACGAGCTGGTCACCTCCATCAACCGCGCCGCCGAAGCCGCCGTGCCCATGGGCAAAGACCTGCTGGTGGGCGCCGTGCAGAAGATGACGGTGACCGATGCCAAGAACATCCTGACTGGCGGCAGCACCTCGGTCACCGCCTTTTTTGCCGACAAGACGCGCACGCCGCTCTCCGAACGCTTCCTGCCCGTGGTGAACCAGGCCACCGAAAAAGTCGGCCTGACCCAGAAGTACAACGCCTTTGCGGGCAAGGCAGCGAGCTTTGGCCTGCTCAAACCCGAGGAGGCCAACCTTGCGCAGTACGTCACCGGCAAGACGCTCGACGGCCTGTACTTCATGATCGGCGAGGAAGAGCGCCGCATCCGTCAGAATCCGGCCGGTGCAGGCAGCGCCATCGCCCGCAAGGTCTTTGGTGCGCTGAGATGAAGCTCCCCCTGAGTCGCTTCGCGCCATCCCTCTCTCTCGCTGCGCGGGAGGGGGACGCACCCAGTGGCCTGGCAAAGCCAGTTCCACGGGTGCACTCGCCTCGCGCAGCGCCCGTTTCCATCGGTGGGGCGCGCGCATCGCCTGCGTGCCTTCCTGCACCCGTCCATGAACCATAACGACCCCTGCCCCTGCGGCCGTACCCAAGCCGCACCCGGCAAAAGCGCCAAGGCTGCGGCCTTGTCCTATGGGGACTGCTGCGGCCGCTACCTCGACCACTGGGACGACGCAGCCGCGCCCGACGCCGAGAGCCTCATGCGGTCACGCTACACCGCCTTTGTCCTCGAACGTGGCGACTACCTGCAGGCCACCTGGCACCCCAGCACCCGGCCAGCGGACCTCGATTTCGACCCCGGCACGAAGTGGCTGGGGCTGGAAGTGCGCAGCCACCGCAGCACAGGCGAAGACCGCGCCGAGGTGGAGTTTGTCGCGCGCTACCGCGTGGGCGGCCGCGCCGTGCGCCTGCACGAGACCAGCCGCTTCGTGCGCGAAGACGGGTGTTGGTTCTATGTGGATGGCGATATCCACTCCTGAAAATTTAATAAAAATGACCTCCAGCGCTTTACCAATAAGCGCGAGCAGCTATGAAATTTGAAGCAATCTTGTTTGACTGCGATGGTGTGCTGGTCGACAGCGAACCCATCACCAACGGCGTGCTGCGCGACATGCTCAACGAAGCGGGCTGGGCCCTGAGCGCCGACGAATGCATGCGCATCTTTATCGGCAAAACGGTGCGCAGCGAGGCCGCCCGCATCGAGGCCCACACCGGCCGCCCGCTGACCGATGCGTGGATGGCCGACTTCTATGCACGGCGCAATGCCGAGCTGGACCAGCGCCTCATGGCCATCGAAAACATCCACAGCACCATCGAAAGGGTGCACGCCCACCACGGCGGGCGCATTGCCTGCGCCTCGGGTGCCGACCGGCACAAGGTCGAGATGCAGCTGGCCAAGGTGGGGCTCACGCCGTACTTTGCCGGGCGGGTGTTCAGCGGCCACGAGATGCCCGCCACCAAGCCCGCGCCCGACGTCTATCTGGCGGCGGCTGCGGCCCTGCAGGTGGCGCCCGGGCGCTGCGCCGTGGTGGAAGACACCGTGACGGGCGTGACCGCTGGCGTGGCCGCAGGCGCCACGGTGTTTGCCTATGCGCCGCAAGACGGTGGCGAGGCCCTGCGTGCCGCTGGCGCAGCGCAGGTGTTTCGCAGCATGGCCGAACTGCCCGCCCTGCTGGGCTGCTGACACGGACTACAAAGCTCAGAACCCTGGAAGGAGCACGATGCTGGCACCAACCCTGAAGCCATGGATGTGGCGATGCGCCATGGTGGCCGCCCTTGCCGTACTGGCAGGCTGCTCGACGGTACGGCCCTGGATCAACGAACCCCTGAAGCCCGAGGACCAGTCCATCCCCGATCGCAAGTCCGAACGCGACCCCACCATCCTGGTGGCTGTCACGCTCTCGGGCGGCGGCGCACGGGCGGCCGCCTTCGGCTTTGGGGTGCTGACCGAAATGCAGGCCACGCGGTTTGACTGGAACGGCCGCCCCACCACGCTGCTCGACGCCACCGATGTGATCAGCGGCGTCTCGGGCGGCAGCATCGTGGCCGCCTACCTCGCGGCGCACGGCATCGAGGGGCTGCCCCGCTTCGAGCAGGATTTTCTGCGCCAGAACTTCCAGAACAGCCTCATCACCCAGGCGCTGCGCCCCGGCAATCTGGTGGACCTGACCTCGCCCTGGTTCGGCCGCACCCACCTGCTCGCGCGGCGGCTGGACGAGCTGTATGGCGGGCGCACCTTTGGCGATGTGGCGCGGCGCCCGCGCCACCCGCAACTGTTCATCACCGCCACCGACATGTCGCTGGGCATGGGCTTCGAGTTCACCTGGGAGCAGTTTGCGCTGATCTGCTCGGACCTGCGCACGGTGCCACTGTCGTTTGCGGTGGCATCGTCATCGGCTGTGCCGTTGTTGCTGAGCCCAATGACGCTCAAGAACTACTCCGACCAGTGCGCAGAGCACAAGACCGTGTCCCGCGCGGGCACCCTGGCCGCTGGCGGCGACTACCGCGCGCGCCTGTACCGCGCGCACGAGTTGAGCTACCTGGACGCGCAGCGCAAGCCCTACATCCATCTGGTGGATGGTGGCCTGGCCGACAACCTGGGCGTGCAGCGCCTGCTCGACCGCGCCCTGGCCGGTGGTGGACTGCGCGAAACCTTCAGCGAAGTTGGCATCCCCCCCGGCACCATCCGCAAGCTGGTGCTCGTCACCGTCAACGCCGAGCGCGACCCATCCGAGAACATCGACATGAGCGACCAGGTGCCCAACATGGCCCAGGTGGTGGACTCGCTGCTGTTTGGCACCGGCGCCCGCGCCACGCGCGAGACGCAGGAGTTCTTGCGCGACATCACCCAGCAGTGGCGCCAGTCGCTTGCGGCGGGCCCCACCGGCAGCAGCGATGCCTTTGCGCCCGGTGCCGAGGTCCATGTCATTTCCGTCAACCTGCGCGATGCCCACGACGACGTGGCGCGCCGCCGCCTGCTGCAGGTGCCCACGGCGTTCTCCATCACGTCGGAAGAAGTCACAGACCTCATCGAGGCGGGTGGCAGCGTGCTGCGCCACTCGCCGGAGTTCCGCGCACTGGTGCAGTCGCTGGCGCGGCAGGCTCCGACGACACCTTCACCCACGCCCGGACCTGCATCTACACCAGCGAAGTCCGAGTAGCCGCGTGAGCCCGGCTAGCCCCCACCTCCGCATCACGGTTTGGTGTCGGGGGCCGGGGTGGTGGGCACGTCCTGGTCTTGGGCCGCCTCCGTCTGCGCGGCCATCGCCCGCTGGTAGCCGGGGCGCTGTTGCAGCCGCTGCCAGTAGGCCTGCGTGGCCGGGCCAAATTGTTCGTTCAGCCCCAGGTGCTGCGCCAGCAGCAGCGCATACCCCACCGCCACATCCGCCGCCGTAAAGCGGCCCGCGCACAGATAGTCGCTGCGGCCGTGGGTCATGGCAGTTTCTACCGCGCGCAGCCGGGCCAGGAACCAGCGGCTGTAGTCCTCCACCACCTGCGGCTGCTGGCGCTCTGCGGTCTCAAACCGGCCATAGCGCAGCACCAGCGTCTGCGGAAAGGTCAGCGTCGCATCGCTCATGTGCAGCCAGTTCAGGTACGCCCCATACGCCGGGTGTGTGGGCGCCACATCCAGCCCCGCGTCGGGGTGCGTGGCGGCCAGGTACTGGCACATGGCCGCCGATTCGGTCATGCGCACATCGCCCTGTACCAGCAGCGGCACCGTGCCCAGCGGGTTCTCTTCCAGAAACCACCGGGCCTTGGCGCGCGGCGGGAAAGGGAGCATGTGGAGTTGGTAGGGAAGTTGCAGCTCTTCGAGCATCCACAGGGGGCGGAAGGAGCGGGCGCTGATGCAGTGGTGGAGGTGGAGCATGGGAGAATTTTGAAAGCGGTGGCTATACCCTCGGGCGCCGTTTTTCTATTTGAGAATGATCCGGTACAAGAACGGGGGAAGATGGGAGCGACAAAACTTCCGAAATGGGCATGCTACGAAGAATTGCGAGCAGCCGTGTCTTTTCCTTCTCAATTTCGCGATCCAGATGGCCCATCATCACTCGGCACAACTCTTGGATCTCGCTCACAACTTTCGAGCTCAGCCCTATAACGCGGTGGTGCTCAATTGACACTGCTGTGATCCCCTCCTGTTCTACTCTCTCTAGACAGTAGCGAGCCTGGATTTTCGTACCTTCAAAAGCGTTTACTGAGTGAGCAATGTGCTTGTCTCGGAAAGCACGTATGCGTTGATGATTTCCACGTTGTTCAGGGGTGAGGGTTTCCAAAACCTCGTTGCCGAGGCCGTGACGCACACCGCTTACAAACGCACGGCTGTACCGAACAAGAATTGCTGTTGAGAACGCATCTGTAATTTCGGAGCCTGGGTACCCATGGGCCGACTGCGCGCACTGTTCCTCGAAAAAGTCGCAAAGTTGCACTGCACTTTGAAGGTCGTACTTAATGCTCTGCAGCCGCGCGAGCTCAGCTGCTTCCTCGTGCTCGAAATGAACAAACGTATGTGTTGCCACAATCGAAAATCTCCTGGTTGCAATTAGTGAGGTGAGGGGGCCGTTTGGTCTACACCCTCACCACCCTCCGAAACTCCGCCGGCGACTGCCCCGTCCACCCCCGGAATGCCCGGATAAAACTCTTCTCGTTCTCAAACCCTGCCGCCTCCGCCACCTGCTTAATAGGCCGTTGTGTGCGGTGCAGCAGCTCCACCGCGCGGGTGCGGCGCACCTCGTCTTTCAAGCCCTGCAGCGTGGCTCCTTCTTCCTTCAGTTGCCGGTGCAGCGTGCGCGGTGACACATGCAGCAGCGCGGCCAGCGATTCGGCGCTGTGTTGGGGCAGGGCGTGGGCGGGCTGGCCGGGCAGGGGGGCGGCCAGCAACTGGCGCACGCGCTGCACCAGCAGGCGGTCCCGGCGGTAGTGCAGCACCGTCAGGGGCAGGGCGTGCTGCAGCATCTGGCGCAGGGCCTGTTCGTCACGGCGCAGGGGCAGGTGCAGGTAGCGGGCGTCGAAGTGCAGGGCGGTGCGTGGCGCGTGGAAGGTGACGGGGCCGCGGAACAGCACGGCATACGCATCGGCGTGCAGGGGCGCATCAAAGGCAAATTCTGCGGCAATGAGCGGAATGCGCGAGTCCACCATCCAGCACGCCAGGCCGTGGGCATTGCGCAGCACGGATACCAGGCAGAACTCGCGCAGCACGCCCAGGTCGCGGGCCTCGGTGATGGCCAGGGTGGCAGTGTCGCCCTGGGTGGTGAGGTGCAGGGCAATGTCGTCCGCCAGCAGCCCATGGTGGCGGCACCAGCGGGCCAGGGCCACCTGCAGCGTGGGCGAGCTGATGCTGGCGCGCGCCAGCATGCCGTAGCTGCCCCAGGGCAGGCGGCGGCTGAACCAGCCCAGGGCTTCGTCGTCCAGCTCCTGCATGGCGGCGTCGGAGATCTGCTCCATCTGCCAGGCGGTGATGCGGGCGCTGTCGTCGGGCAGCAGCTGCGGCGCAATCTGTGCCTGGGCCAGGGCACGTTCGGGGCTCAGGCCGCGCCGCTCGTACGCCAGAACAATGGCACGCACAAAGGCGATGGGCGTTGCGGCAGGGGCAGATGGAGGGGTTGGGGGACGATGGTCGGTGGGGGCGGTGGTCTTCACGCCACAGAGTGTGCCAGCCGTGGCACGATTTGCAACCATTGTGTCCACCCGCCGGGGGTTCAGGCTTCTATGCTTACGGATCGCCCGCCCGCATGTTCTTGCGGCGCAGGCCGCATGACAGAGCCGAGGAGACAAACCCGTGACGAGTGCAGCCGCAACGAACTTCGCACCGCTGGTGGACAGCCACACCCGTGGCGCCACCGACGTTCCCCTGATCGAGCAGACCATCGGCGCCTTTTTTGCCGACATGGTGGCCCGCCAGCCCAAGCGCGAGGCGCTGGTGAGCAGGCACCAGGGCCGCCGCTACACCTACGCCCAGTTGCAGGCCGAAGCCCACCGCCTGGCGAGCGCGCTGCTGGGCATGGGGCTCACCCCCGGCGACCGCGTGGGCATCTGGTCGCACAACAACGCCGAATGGGTGCTGATGCAGCTGGCCACCGCGCAGGTGGGCCTGGTGCTGGTCAACATCAACCCGGCCTACCGCACGTCCGAGGTGGAATACGCGCTCAACAAGGTAGGCTGCAAGCTGCTGGTGACCATGGCGCGCTTCAAGACCAGCGACTACCTGGGCATGCTGCGCGAGCTGGCGCCCGAGTGGCAGCACCAGCAGCCAGGCCAGCTGGGCTCCGTGAAGCTGCCCCACCTGAACACCGTGGTGTGGATCGACGAGGCGGGGCAGGGTGCCGATGAGCCCGGCCTGCTGCGTTTTACCGACCTGCTGGCACGCGGCAACGCGGCCGACCCGCGCCTGGCGCAAATCGCAGCCACGTTGAAGGCCACCGACCCCATCAACATCCAGTTCACCAGCGGCACCACCGGCTTCCCCAAGGGCGCCACGCTTACGCACCGCAACATCCTGAACAACGGCTTCTTTATCGGCGAGTGCATGAAGCTCACGCCCGAAGACCGCCTGTGCATCCCCGTGCCGCTGTACCACTGCTTTGGCATGGTGCTGGGCAACCTGGCCTGCCTGACGCACGGCGCCACCATCGTGTACCCCAACGACGGGTTTGACCCGCTGACCGTGCTGCAGACGGTGCAGGACGAGCGCTGCACCGGCCTGCACGGCGTGCCCACCATGTTCATCGCAGAGCTGGACCACCCGCGTTTTGCCGAGTTCAACCTCAGCACCCTGCGCACCGGCATCATGGCCGGCTCGCCCTGCCCCACCGAGGTGATGAAGCGCGTGGTGGAGCAGATGAACCTGCGCGAGATCACCATTGCCTACGGCATGACCGAGACCAGCCCCGTGAGCTGCCAGAGCAGCACCGACACGCCGCTGGACAAGCGCGTCTCCACCGTGGGCCAGGTGCAGCCGCACCTGGAGATCAAGATCGTGGATCCCGACAGCGGGGCGGTGGTGCCCATCGGCCAGCGGGGCGAGTTCTGCACCAAAGGCTATTCCGTCATGCACGGCTACTGGGGCGACCCGGCCAAGACCCGCGAGGCGATTGACGACGGCGGCTGGATGCACACCGGCGACCTGGCCACCATGGACGCCGAGGGCTACGTGAACATCGTTGGCCGCATCAAGGACATGGTGATCCGTGGCGGCGAGAACATCTACCCGCGCGAGATCGAAGAGTTTTTGTACCGCCACCCGCAGGTGCAGGACGTGCAGGTGGTGGGCGTGCCCGACCAGAAGTACGGCGAAGAACTCTGCGCGTGGATCATCGCCAAGCCCGGCACGCAGCCCACCGAAGACGACATTCGCGCCTTCTGCAAAGGCCAGATCGCACACTACAAGGTGCCGCGCTACATCCGCTTTGTCACCAGCTTCCCGATGACGGTGACGGGCAAGATCCAGAAGTTCAAGATCCGCGACGAGATGAAAGACCAGCTGGGGCTGGTTGAAGATAAAACCGCTTGAGAGAGCAAGAACGTATGACCATTCTCGACACCCAACTCAACGCCCGCTCGGCGGACTTCCTGGCCAACGCCGCCGCCATGCGCACGCTGGTGGATGACCTGCGCGCCCAGCTCGACAAGGTCGCCCAGGGCGGCGGCGAAGCAGCCCGCGCCAAGCACACCGCGCGCGGCAAGCTGCTGCCGCGCGAACGCGTGCAGATGCTGCTAGACCCCGGCACGCCGTTCCTCGAACTGGCGCCGCTGGCCGCTCTCAACATGTACAACAACGACGCCCCCAGTGCGGGCCTGATTGCAGGCATCGGCCGCGTGAGCGGCGTGGACTGCATGGTCGTGTGCAACGACGCCACGGTGAAAGGCGGCACCTACTACCCGCTCACCGTCAAGAAGCACCTGCGTGCCCAAGAGGTGGCGCAGCAGAACCACCTGCCCTGCATCTACCTGGTGGACTCGGGTGGTGCCAACCTGCCCAACCAGGACGAAGTCTTTCCTGACCGCGACCACTTCGGCCGCATCTTCTTCAACCAGGCCAACATGAGCGCCATGGGCATTTCGCAGATCGCCGTGGTCATGGGCAGCTGCACGGCGGGCGGCGCCTACGTGCCCGCGATGAGCGATGAATCCATCATCGTGAAGAACCAGGGCACCATCTTTCTGGGCGGCCCGCCGCTGGTCAAAGCCGCCACGGGCGAGGTCGTCACAGCCGAAGACCTGGGCGGTGGCGACGTGCACACCCGCCTGTCGGGCGTGGCCGACCACCTGGCGCAAAACGACATGCACGCGTTGCAGCTGGCACGCAATGCAGTGCGCAATTTGAATAAAAACAAGGCCCCAGCGCTTGCTGATCAAGCGCCAGTAGCTCCTAAATTCGCAGCGGAAGAGCTGTATGGCGTGATCCCCGTGGACACGCGCAAGCCCTTCGATGTGCGCGAGATCATTGCCCGCATCGTCGATGGCAGCGAGTTCGATGAGTTCAAGGCACGCTACGGCACCACGCTGGTCACGGGCTTTGCGCGCATCGAAGGCATGATGGTCGGCATCATCGCCAACAACGGCATTTTGTTCAGCGAGTCGGCGCTCAAGGGTGCGCACTTCATCGAGCTGTGCTGCCAGCGCAAGATCCCGCTGGTGTTTTTGCAGAACATCACCGGCTTCATGGTGGGCCGCAAGTACGAAAACGAGGGCATTGCCCGCAACGGCGCCAAGATGGTGACGGCCGTAGCCACGGCCAGCGTGCCCAAGTTCACCATCATCATCGGCGGCAGCTTTGGCGCGGGCAATTACGGCATGTGCGGCCGGGCCTACAGCCCCCGCTTCCTGTGGATGTGGCCCAATGCGCGCATCAGCGTCATGGGCGGTGACCAGGCTGCGGGCGTGCTGGCCACGGTGAAGCGCGACGGCATCGAGGCCAAGGGTGGGCAGTGGAGCATGGAGGAAGAAGAAGCCTTCAAGGCCCCTATCCGCCGCCAGTACGAAGACCAGGGCCACCCGTACTACGCTACCGCCCGCCTGTGGGACGACGGCGTGATCGACCCCGCAGATACCCGCCGCGTGCTGGCGCTGGGGCTGGCTGCCACGCGCAATGCGCCCATCGAAGACACCAAGTTCGGCTTGTTCCGCATGTGACCCCACCGGGAGCTGCCATGGACGCTGTTGCCCACTTCACCCAGCTTGCGCGCTACAACGTGTGGGCCACGGCGCGCCTGCTTGATGCCGTGCGGGCGCTGCCGGAAGAGGACTACCGGCGTGATGTAGGCCTGTTCTTTCACAGCATCCACGGCACGCTCAACCACCTGCTGGTGGGCGAGCACCACCTGTGGTTCGTGCGCTTTGCCGACGGCATTTCGCCCAAGGTGGCGCTGGACGCCGAGCTGGAATCTGACCGTGGGCGGCTGGATGCCCGGTTGCGTGAGGGCGCAGCCCGCTGGGCGCCGCTGATAGCCTCGTTCAAGCCGGACCGCTGGAGCGGCACACTCGACTACACCACCATGCGCGGCACAGCGGCATCGCTGCCGTTTGCGGCCACGCTGGCCCACGTGTTCAACCATGGCACCCACCACCGGGGCCAGATCACCGCAGCATTGACCGCCCTGGGCCAGCCCAGCCCCGAGCTGGACCTTGTCTACTTCCTGCAAAACCCGTCCACGCCATGAGCCAGAACCTGTCCATCACCCAAGCCGGCGCCGTGGCGCGCATCACGCTCACGCAGCCCGAAATCCGCAACGCCTTCAGCGATGAGGTCATTGCCGAGATCACCGCCGCCTTCACCGATGTGGGTGGGCGTGCCGATGTGCGCGCCGTGGTGCTGGCTGCGGAAGGCCCGGCCTTCTGCGCCGGTGCCAACCTCAACTGGATGCGCCGCATGGCCGACTACACGCGCGACGAGAACATCGCCGATGCGGGAAAGCTGGCCGAGATGCTGCGGGTGATCTACGAGTGCCCCAAGCCCACGGTGGCACGCGTGCAGGGCGATGTATATGCAGGCGGCATGGGCTTGGTGGCCGCGTGCGACATGGCCGTGGCCGTGGACACGGCGGGCTTTTGTCTCAGCGAGGTGAAGCTGGGGCTTATCCCCGCCACCATCAGCCCCTATGTGATCCGTGCCATGGGCGCACGCGCTGCGCACCGGTACTTCCTCACGGCAGAGCGTTTTGGCGCGGCCGAAGCCTTGCGCATTGGCTTTGTGCACGAGGTCGTGGTCGCTGACCAGCTCGACGCCAAGGTGGACGAACTGCTCAAGGCCCTGACCAGCGCCAGCCCCAACGCTGTGCGCGTCTGCAAGAAGCTGGTGATGGATGTGGCAGAGCGGGAGATTAACGCGGGCCTCATCGCCGCCACGGTGCAGGGCATTGCCGACATCCGTGCCAGCGACGAGGGCAAGGAAGGCGTGCAGTCTTTCCTCAGCAAACGCAAACCCGCCTGGTTGGTATGAAACACCCCCTGAGTCGCTGCGCGCCTTCCCCCTCTCTCGCTTCGCGGGAGGGGGACGATGCCCTCGCTGCGGGGCGGCCCTTGCTCGGCATCGCTGGCATGAGGCCATGGCAGGCTCGCACGCCTGAGGCTAGGCCAAGCGTGATGGAGGAATGATGGACACCCTCTGGTTCAACATCGTGCAGTGGCTCCACACGCTGGGGCTGCATGTGGATGGCGGCACCGCGCGCGCCGTGGGCGACGCGGCAGCCACAGCAACTGCGAAGCTCGACATGCCCAGCCTGCTGGCGCTGGCCGCAGCGCTGGGCTGGGCCAGCGGTTTTCGGTTGTATGCCGTGGTGTTCCTGGTCGGCATGATGGGCGTGCTGGGCTGGATGCCGCTGCCCCCTGGCCTGGCCATGCTGCAGCACCCGCTGGTGCTGATGGTCAGCGGCTTCATGCTAATGGTGGAGTTTTTTGCCGACAAGGTGCCGTGGGTGGACAGCGCCTGGGACGCCATCCACGCTTTCATCCGCGTGCCAGCGGGCGCCGCGTTGGCCTATGGTGTGTTCGGTGCCGACAACGCCACCATGGCGGTGGTGGCCGGGCTGCTGGGCGGCTCCCTTTCTGCCACGTCGATGGCCACAAAAATGACCACGCGCGCGGCGGTCAACACGTCGCCCGAGCCTTTTTCCAACTGGGGTCTGTCGTTCTTTGAAGACGGCCTCGTGGTGGCTGTGGTGTGGCTGGCCACGCAGCACCCGGTGGCGTTTGGCATTGCGCTGGTGGTGATGCTGATCGTGTCGGTGCTGCTGCTGGTGGTGCTGTTCAAGTTTCTGCGCGCCGTGGTGCGGCGCCTTTCCTCTTTCTTTTCTGGTTCTGCCAAGGTGGCTTAAAAATGTTCAACAAGATACTCATCGCAAATCGAGGCGAGATCGCTTGCCGTGTGGCCGCGACCGCCAAGCGCCTGGGCGTGAAGACCGTCGCCGTGTATTCCGATGCCGACGCCAACGCCAAACATGTGGCCGTGTGCGACGAGGCCGTGCACATTGGCGGCAGCGCGCCCAAGGACAGCTACTTGCGCTGGGAGCGCATCATCGAGGCCGCCAAGGCCACGGGGGCGCAGGCGATCCACCCTGGCTACGGTTTCCTGAGCGAGAACGAAGACTTTGCCAAGGCCTGTGCCGATGCGGGCCTGGTCTTCATCGGCCCCCCCGCCAGCGCCATCAATGCGATGGGGCTCAAGGCCGAGTCCAAGCGCCTGATGGAGCAGGCCCAGGTGCCCCTGGTACCCGGCTACCACGGTGCAGACCAGGACCCGGCGCTGCTGCAACGCGAGGCGGACCGCATTGGCTACCCGGTGCTCATCAAGGCCAGCGCGGGTGGTGGTGGCAAGGGCATGCGCGCCGTGGACAAGGCCGAGGATTTTGCGGCGGCGCTCGACTCCTGCAAGCGCGAGGCCATCAACAGCTTTGGCGACGACGCGGTGCTGGTGGAGAAGTACGTGCAGCGCCCGCGCCACATCGAGATCCAGGTGTTTGGCGACACGCACGGCAACTGCGTGTACCTGTTTGAGCGCGACTGTTCGGTGCAGCGCCGCCACCAGAAGGTGCTGGAAGAAGCACCGGCCCCCGGCATGACGCCCGAGCTGCGCGCCCGCATGGGCGAGGCCGCCGTGGCCGCAGCACGGGCGGTGAACTACGTGGGCGCGGGCACGGTGGAATTCATCGTCGAGCAGCCCGGCGGCTACGACGCGCCCGAGCAGATGAAGTTCTACTTCATGGAGATGAACACCCGCCTGCAGGTGGAGCACCCCGTGACCGAGGCCATCACGGGCCTCGACCTCGTGGAGTGGCAACTGCGTGTGGCGTCTGGCGAGCCCTTGCCGCTCAAACAGGACGACCTGCGCATCCAAGGTCACGCCATCGAGGCGCGCATCTGCGCCGAGAACCCCGACAACAACTTCCTGCCCGCCACCGGGGCGCTCAACGTGTACGCGCTGCCCGAGTGTGTGACGTTTGAACGCGGCGCGGTGCGCGTGGATTCCGGCGTGCGCCAGGGCGATGCGATCAGCCCGTTCTACGACTCCATGGTGGCCAAGCTCATCGTGCACGGCGACACGCGTGCGCAAGCCCTGGCCCGGCTGGATGAAGCGCTGGCGCAGACCCACATCGTGGGCCTGGCAACCAACGTGCAGTTCCTGCGCCGCGTGGCTCGCACCGAGGCATTTGCCAGCGCCAAGCTGGACACCGCGCTGATTCCGCGCGAGCAGGCCGTGTTGTTCCACCAGGAACCCGTGGGCCTGCCGCTGGCCGCTGCGGCGGCCGTGGCCCAGACCCTGCTGCGCGAGCGCGCCAGCGAGGGCGTGGACCCGTTCAGCCGCCGCGATGGTTTTCACACCCATGGCGTGGTGCAGCGCCGGTTTGAGTTCGAGTTTGGTGGCGAGCACGCCAAGGCGCTGCTGACCTACGAGCGTGGTGGCAGCCTGCATCTGGCCGTCGGCGAGGGCGATGCCGCAGTGGCCGGGCCGTTGGTGTTCAGCGCTGTGGGGCAGGGCATCGAATTGCAGTTTGCAGGTCAGCGCACGCGTGCGGCTGTGTATGCCCAGGGCGAGGTGGACCACGTATTCACCCCGCTGGGCGCCACGCAGATCACTGCCATCGACCTGCTGGCCCACGCGGGCGAGGCTGCGGCCGAAGGCGGGCGCCTCACAGCCCCGATGCCTGGCAAGGTGGTGTCGTTTGCCGTGAAGGCGGGCGACGCGGTAGCCAAGGGCCAACCGCTGGCAGTGATGGAAGCCATGAAGATGGAACACACCATTGCTGCCCCTGCGGATGGTGTGGTGCAGGAGCTGCTGTATGCGCCGGGCGACCAGGTGACCGAAGGCGCTGAGCTGCTCAAGTTGGTGGTGGCTGAAAAGGCGTAAGCCCGGCTGGGGCGCCCTGCGCGTGACAGCGCGCGGCGCGCAATGCCGTTACGCTTGCTGGCCATGAAGATCACTTTTTGCTGTACCGATGCCAAACCCGAGCCCTGGCTCCAGGGCTTTTCTGCCGCGCTGCCCGGCGCTGATATTTCCTTGTGGCAGCCGGGCGCGCCGCAGGCCGACTACGCCGTGGTGTGGGCGCCGCCCCGGCAGTTCATGGACGAGCAGCCGGGCCTCAAGGCCCTGTTCAACATTGGCGCGGGGGTGGATGCCCTGCTCAAGCTGCGCCTGCCTCCCAAGGCCCTGGTGGTGCGCCTGGACGACGCAGGCATGGCGGTGCAGATGGCCGAGTACGTGTGCCACGCGGTCATCCGCCACTTCCGCGAGTTTGACGGCTATGAGGCCGACACCCAGGCGGGCCGCTGGGGCTACCGCAAGCCGCGCCTGCGCAGCGACTACCCCATCGGTGTGATGGGCCTGGGCGTGCTGGGCGAGCAGGTTGCCAAGGCGCTGGCGCAGTTTGACTTTCCCATCAACGGCTGGAGCCGCAGCCCCAAGGCCATCGACGGCGTGCGCGCTTTCGCGGGGGCGGACCAGTTCAATGACTTTCTGTCTGCCAGCCGCGTGCTGGTCAACCTGCTGCCGCTCACGCCCGATACGGCCAACGTGATCAACAAGGACACGCTGGGCCGCCTGTTGCCCGGTGCTTACGTGATCAATGTGGCGCGCGGCGCGCACTTGGTGGACGAAGACCTGGTGGCCGCCATCGACAGCGGCCACGTGGCAGGCGCCACGCTCGATGTGTTCCGCACCGAGCCGCTGCCCGCAGGGCATGCGTTCTGGACGCACCCGCGCATCACCATCACGCCCCATACGTCAGCGCGCACGCTGCGCGACGAAAGCATTGCGCAGATCGCGCGCAAGATGGTGGCGCTGGAGCGCGGCGAGGCCGTGGCAGGCATTGTGAACCCGGCGCGCGGCTACTGAGGCCGCCGGTCCACGCGCTCACCAGCGTGGAGAATGGCAGGCATGAGCACCTCCACCTTCCGCCGCTTCTTTGGCCTTTTGGGCTGGATCCTGATGGTGCCCAGCGCCTTGACCGCGCTGGGCGCAGCGTGGTTGTTGGCCTCTGGCATGAATATGCTGGGCGACACGCACACCGCCAGGGGCCGGGTGGTTGCGCATGAAGAAATCATGACGGGCGCGGCCCACCGCCGGGGGCTTGCCAAGAAAAGCATTGTGGAGTTTGCGGCGGGCGATGGGCGGACATTCCGGTTCACAGACTCGGTCGCACGCCAGCAGCAGGCCATCCACGAGGTGGGTGAGACCGTCTCGGTGCGCTACTCCGCCCAAGACCCGTCGCAGGCCGAGATCAGCAGCTCCACCGCTGTGAAGATCGTGACCGGTACGGTGATGCTGCTGTCCAGTGCCATCGGTATGGCAGTGGGCTGGCTGTTACTGCGCTTGCGACCCAGGTCTGTCGCATAGCCCTCTGTGCGCGGGCACTGAGGGTGTGCCTTTTCAATCCACCGTCACGCCGGCATCGCGCACCAGCTTGCCCAGGCGCTGCGCGTCGGCCTTGATGAGCGCCCCGAAATCTGCCGCCGTGCCCCCCACCGCAGGCGTGCCAATGGCTTCCCATTTGGCGCGGAAGGCGGGTTCCTTGAAGATCGCATTCACCGTGGCGTTGAGCTTGTCGACGGTGGCTTGCGGGGTGCCAGCGCGCACCGCAATGCCATGCCAGCCCGTGATCTGGTAGCCCGCAATGCCAGCCTCCGCCATGGTGGGCACATTGGGCAGCACCTTGGCACGTTCGCTGGATGTGACGGCCAGCGGGATGAGCTTGCCCGCCTGAATGTGGGGCAGGGAGCTACCGACGATGTCAAACATCACGTTCACCTGTCCGCCGATCAGGTCATTGAGCGCGGGGCCAGCACCCCGGTAGGGGATGTGCCCCATCTTTACGCCCGCCGTGGTGTTGAACAGCTCGCCCGCCAGGTGCTGCGGGGTGCCGTTGCCGGCAGATGCGTAGTTCAGCACCGGCTTGCCGGCCTTGGCCATGGCCAGGAACTCGGCAAACGTCTTGACGCCCAGCGAGGGATGGACTTCAAGCACCAGCGGGAATGCCGACAGCTGGATCACCGGCGCCAGATCGGTCAGCGGGTTGAACGGCATGCTGGCGTACAGCGAGGGGTTGACCGCCATTGGGCCGCTGGCGGCCAGCAGCAGCGTGTGGCCGTCCGCTGGCGCCTGCTTGGCCACCTCCGCGCTGCCGGTGTTGCCACCAGCGCCGCCCTTGTTGTCCACCACCACAGGTACACCCAGGCGGCTTTGCAGCTCAGGCTGCAGCATGCGGGCCATCAGGTCGGTGGGTCCACCGGGAGGATAGGGCACCACAAAGCGGATGGTCTTGCTGGGGAAGGCGGTGGCGGCCGTCTGCGCCGCAGCGTGACCTGCGATGCCCAGGGCCAGGGGCACGGCAAGGGCCGCGTGCAGCACGGCGCGCCGTGCGGTGCGAGGCGTGGATGAGGGAGGGTGGTCGTGGCGGTGGTGGGGTTGCATGTCTGTCTCCTGTGGGGATGGATAAAGCCCGTCTGCTGCGGGTTGATGTCAATGAATGGGGAGCGCTGTGGGGCGGGGCCGATCAGCCTGCGCCAAAGCGCTGCCGGATGTCGGCGGCGGTGGCCAGCGGGCGGCCCAGCGCGGCGGCCGCTTGGTCGGCCTGGCGCACCAGCGCAGTGTTGTCGGGGGCCACGCTGCCGTCCTTGCACAGCAGGTTGTTTTCAAACCCCACGCGGGCGTGGCCGCCAAACACGGCAGCGGCGGCCACGCAGGCGTTCTCTGCGGCACCGAAGGCGCACACCGCCCAGGGCTCGTCGCCGTCATGGGCGTTCAGAAAAGGCAACAGGTCGCGCGGGCTGGAGGTCTGGCCCGCGCTGTAGCGGCCCAGCACAAACAGCAGGAACCAAGGTGCATCCGGCACCACGCCACTGGCGCGCAGTGCCTGCCAGCGGCGCAGGTCTGCGACGTCGTACAGGATGACCTGCACCATGGTGCGGCGCTGGGCGAGGCCAGTGAAGAAGCGCTGCAGTCCGGCTTCGCCGATCTCGGGCTTGTCCACTTCGCGCAGGCCGATGGACACGGCCTCGGGTTGCAGGGCCTCCACCATGGCGATCTGCGCGGGGGCCTGGTACACGCCTGCGGCTTCGCTGGTGATCTGGATGACCATCGCGTCGCCCACAGCCTGGCTCACCACGCGCTGGGCCTCGCGGTAGCCCTCCACATCGAGGCTGTGGCGGCCTTGCGCGTCGCGTATGTGCATGTGCAGCATGGCCGCTCCCGCGTCCAGGCAGGCCTTGGCCGTGGTGGCCAGCGTGGCCGGTGTGATGGGCACGGCGGAGTGGTCGGCAGGCTGCTTGTAGGCGCCGTTGGGCGCCACGGTCACGATCAGCGGGTCAACCCACTGGCTGGCAATGGTGGGTGATGCGGGCGATGCACTCATGCGCGGGCTCCGGTGGTCGATGGGGTGTCCGTCGGTGAGGTGGCGGTGGGGGGCTCGATGGTGGGCAGCTCGCTGGCCAGCAGGGCCAGGCCCTGGCGCAGCAGCGTGTCGTAGCGCGCGCGTTCGGCCTGCTTGCGGTCTTCGGGCCAGTCGAAAAAGCCCTTGCCCGTCTTCATGCCCAAGGTGCCCTGGGCCACCTTGTCGCGCAGGGCCTGGGCGGGGATGTCGGTGTTCGAGAGCGTGGGGTACATGGTGGCGGCGGCGGCGGTGTGCACCTCGATGCCTGCGTGGTCGCGCTGCAGCACCGGCCCGGCCGCCAGAAAGCGGAAGCCGAAGCCAAAACGCACGGCGGCGTCCACGTCTTCGGGCGAGGCAATGCCCTCGTCGATGAGTGCAAAGGCCTCGCGTGAAAGCGCGTGCTGCATGCGGTTGGCCAGAAAGCCGGGCTTGTCCTTCTTGACCAGCACCGGCACGCTGCCGCAGCCGCGCATGAAGGCATGCAGCCAGGTGCCCAGCGCCGGGTCGCTGCGCTCGCCCAGCACCACCTCCACCAGCGGCACCAGGTGGGCGGGCATGAAGAAGTGCAGGCCCAGCATGCGCTGTGCCGTAGCCAAGCCCTGGGCGATGGCGCTGATGGGAAAGCCCGAGCTGTTGCTGGCCAGCACGGCGTTCGGTGGCGCTACGGTTTCCAGCTCGGCAAACAGCTTTTGCTTGGCGGCCAGTTGCTCGGTGATGCATTCCACCACCAGCACCACGCCGCTCCAGTCCACGTCCTGCAGGCTGGCGCACACCTGTACCGGGCCGGCGTGGGTGGCCTGGCCGGCAGCGGCCAGCTCCTGCGCAATGTGGGGCAGCAAGTGGTCGCGTCGTGCGGCGTGGGGGTCGACCACCGTGACCTGCGCGCCGCCCCGGGCCAGGACCACGGCTACATCGGCCCCCATGGTGCCTCCGCCCACCACCACGGTGCGTGCATTGCGAGGCGAACTTGTTTCCATCGTGTCTCCTGTTTCTTGGGTCGCTTACTTGTCTGCAGTGCAGTCTAGGTATCCAGCATTGCGCGGTCCAGACGTCTTTTTCGATAGACTGATCGGCCATGAAGATCAATTGGTCCGCCCGCGAGGTGGATGTGTTCCTCTCCCTGGCCGAAACGCTGAGCTTTCGGCGCACGGCCCTGCAGATGCACCTGTCGCAATCGGCGGTGTCGGGCACGGTGGCGCGGCTGGAGGAGATGCTGGACGTGCGCCTGTTCGAGCGCACCACGCGCACCGTGCAGCTCACGCTGGCGGGCGAGGTGTTTGCCGAGCAGGCGCGGTTTCTGCGCCACCAGATGGAGGAGACTGTGCGCCGCGTGCAGGAGGTGGCGCAGCTGCAGGTGGGCCGCATTGCGCTGGCGGCGCTGCCGTCGTTGGCCGCCGGGGCAGTGCCGCGCGCGTTTGCCCGGTTTGCTGCGCAGCATCCGGGCGTGCAGCTGGAGCTGTTTGACAGCCTGGCCGGCCCGGCGTTTGACATGGTGCGCGCCGGGCGCGTGGACTTTGCCCTCACCGCTGCCAACCCCGCCTATGCCGACCTGGACTACACCCCGCTGGTGTCCGACCGCTTTGTGCTGTTGATGGGGCGCACGCACCCGCTAGCCCGAGGGCGCAGCGCCATTGCCTGGGCGGATGTGGCCGAGCTGCCACACGTCTCCATGCCTGCAGGCACCAGCGTGCGGCAGTATGCGGAAGAGGCCTTGCTGACGCACCGCATCCGTTTTGCGCCGCGCTATGAGGTGGAACACCTGGCCACCATCGCGGCCATGGTGGCGGCGGGGCTGGGTGTGAGCGCGCTGCCCGAACTGGCCGCCCAGGTGGTGCGCAGGCCCGAGGTCGTCACGCGAGCGCTCAAGGCGCCCGTGCTGCACCGGCCCATCGGGCTGATCACGCTCCGGGGGCGGCCGCTGTCGCTGGCGGCGCAGGCCATGGTGGCCTTGCTGCGGCAGGAGGTGGCGGGTGATGGCACCCGTACGGGCTGATGGCGGGTCCGGCGAATGGTCTGGCACGATATGGGGTGGCCCTGTGGAGGCGCAGGCGAGACAATGGCGGATTCCTTGATCCACCCTTGGTAGCCCCATGAGCATTCCCTCCCGCGTCCGCCTCATCGACGTTGGCCCCCGCGACGGCCTGCAGAACGAAAAGACCCCAGTCCCAGCCGCCGTCAAGATCGAGCTGGTGCACCGCCTGCAGCAGGCGGGCCTGAAAGAGATCGAAGTCACCAGCTACGTCAGTCCCAAGTGGGTGCCGCAGATGGCCGACAACCATGAGGTGATGGCCGGTATCACCCGCCAGAGCGGCGTCGCGTATTCGGTGCTCACGCCCAACCTCAAGGGCTTTGAGGCCGCCGTGCTGGATAAGCCCGATGAGATCGTCGTCTTCGGCTCCGCCAGCGAGGCCTTCAGCCAGCGCAACATCAACTGCAGCATTGCCGAGAGCATTGAGCGTTTTGCGCCCGTTGTAGAGGCGGCATTGGCCGCCGGTATCCGTGTGCGCGGCGCCATGAGCTGCACCGTGGGCTGCCCGTACGAAGGCGACATTGCCCCTGAGCGTGTGGCGTACCTGGCGGGCCTGCTCAAGGGCATTGGCGTGCAGCGTGTGGACGTGGCTGACACCATCGGCGTGGGCACACCGCGCAAGGTGCAGAAGGCGCTGGAGGCCACGTTGCAGCACTTCGGCATCGACGACGTGTCGGGCCACTTTCATGACACCTACGGGCAGGCGCTGTCCAACACGCTGGCCGCGCTGGAGCTGGGCGTGTGGAACTTCCAGTCGTCCGTGGCCGGGCTGGGCGGCTGCCCCTATGCCAAGGGAGCCACCGGCAATGTGGCCACCGAAGACGTGGTGTACATGCTGCAGGGCATGGGCATCGAGACGGGCATCGACCTCGACAAGCTCATCGACGCGGGCGCGTACATCAGCGATTTCCTGGGCCGCAAGCCCAACTCCCGCGCTGCCAACGCGCTGTTGACCAAACGTGCGGGGTAAGGATGAAGCACCCCCTGAGACGCTGCGCGTCTTCACCCCTCTCTCGCTGCGCGGGAGGGGGACGCACCCGGTGGCCTGGCGAAGCCAGTTCCACGGGTGCACTGGCTGGGGTCGCGCCTGTGCGATCAAAATAGCCCCGACGATTGTGATTTCGGAGTAAGAAACGATGTGTGGAGCTGAACTGAAAAACCTGCCCGAAGGTGTGCAGCGCGTGGCTGCAGCGCTGGAATCCCTGGGCCACCCCCACCGGCCGCAGATGCTGGACGACGCAGCGCGCACCGCGCAGCAGGCGGCCGATGCGCTGGGCATTGCCGTCGGGCAGATTGCCAAGAGCATCATCTTTCGCCGCAAGAGCGACGATGTGGCCGTGCTGGTGGTTACCTCGGGCGACCGGCGGGTGGACGAGAAAAAGGTGGAGGCCCACGTGGGCGGCAAGATCGGCCGCGCCGATGCCGACTTCGTGAAAAGCCGCACGGGCTTTTCCATCGGCGGTGTGTCGCCTGTGGCGCACGCCACGCCGCCCGTCACGCTGATCGACCAGGACCTGCTGCGCTTTGAGGTGGTGTGGGCGGCGGCGGGGCATCCGCATGGTGTGTTTGCGCTACACCCCAGCGATCTTCAGCGGCTGACGGGTGCGCCCGTGGTGGATGTGGTGCAGGTGGTTGCACCTGAGTCTGCGGCATGAGTGCTATTGAATTGCTAGCTGTTCGCGCTTTGCAGATAAGCGCTGACGGCCATTTTGATTCTGAAAACACCGAGGCCGTGCCCTCGCCCTGCATCTCGGTCTGCCGTATGTCACCCGACCGCAGCCACTGCGAGGGCTGCTTTCGCTCCCTCGACGAGATCCGCATCTGGTCGCGTGCCGACTCGCACCTGCGGCGGGGCATCTGGCGGCAGCTGCTGGACCGGGCGGGCATTGCCGTGCCGGTGCAGCCAGAAAGCGCAGAAGGCTGAGCCATGAAACACATCACGTTCTACCTCGACTTCATTTCGCCTTACGCCTGGCTGGCCTTTGAGCGCCTGCCCGAGGCGCTGGTGGACCTGAGCTACAGCGTCGAATACCGCCCGGTGCTGCTGGGAGCTTTGCTGCAGCAGCACGCCAACCCGGGGCCCGCGGGCATTGCGCCCAAGCGCGCCTGGACCTACCGCCACGTGACCTGGCTGGGCCACGCGCAGGGCACGCCGCTGCAGATGCCAGCACGCCACCCGTTCAACCCGCTGCCCTTGCTGCGCCAGGCGCTGGCCTGCAGCTACGACGGTTGCATCAACCGCTATGTGGCGGGCACCGTGCTGCGCCATGTGTGGCAGGGCGGGCACGACGCGCTGGACGCCGAGCGCCTTGCCGCGCTGGCGGCCGATCTGGCCGAGCAAATCCGCCCCGGGCATGACGCGAACAGCGAAGGCCCCAAGGCGCTGCTGCGCGCCAACACCGAGGCCGCGCAGGCGGCGGGTGTGTTTGGTGTGCCTGCGTTTGTGGTGGACGGCAAGGTTTTCTGGGGGCTCGACAGCCTGCCCATGCTGCGCGCCTACCTGGAGGGCGATGACTGGTTTGATGGCCCGGGCTGGAATGCTGTCAGCCAGCTCCCATCGGGTTTACCCGCGAAGCCCTGAGCTGTTTCCGGATGCTGAAAGAGGTGCTGCGGGTTTCTCCCTAAGTTGTCAGAGAGCGGTCAGTTTGATGAAAGCTCTTGTTGGTTTCGCGTCAGAGCGTGGTCAGTGCCATCTCCAAGAATGCGTACAGCCCGCCGCAGTGCGGTCTGCACAACCAATAGGAGACTAGACACCATGGCAACCATCCATCCCGCACCGCGGCCGATGTCGCCCGAAGAGCGCAAGGTTATCTTCGCTTCGTCGCTCGGCACCGTTTTTGAGTGGTACGACTTTTACCTGTACGGCTCGCTCGCAGCCATCATCGCCAAGCAGTTTTTCAGCGGACTGGATGCGGGCTCTGCCTTCATCTTCGCGCTGCTGGCGTTTGCTGCGGGCTTCATCGTCCGGCCATTTGGCGCCATCTTCTTCGGCCGCCTGGGCGACATGATCGGCCGCAAGTACACGTTCTTGGTCACCATCCTGATCATGGGCCTGTCCACCTTCATCGTGGGTATCTTGCCGACCTATGCCTCCATCGGTGTGGCGGCCCCCGTCATCCTGATCATCCTGCGCTTGCTGCAAGGCCTGGCGCTGGGTGGTGAGTACGGCGGCGCAGCCACCTATGTGGCCGAGCATGCTCCGCACGGCAAACGCGGCGCCTACACCGCCTGGATCCAGACCACGGCCACGCTGGGTCTATTCCTGTCGCTGATGGTGATTCTGGGCACCCGCACCGTGCTGGGCGAAGAAGCCTTTGGTGACTGGGGCTGGCGCATCCCGTTCATCGTGTCGATCCTGCTGCTGGCCATCTCGGTCTGGATCCGTCTGTCGATGAACGAATCGCCTGCCTTCCAGAAGATGAAGGCCGAGGGCAAGACCTCCAAGGCCCCACTGACCGAGTCCTTCGGCCAATGGAAGAACCTGAAGATCGTGATCCTGGCACTGGTAGGCTTGACCGCCGGCCAGGCCGTGGTGTGGTACTCGGGCCAGTTCTATGCGCTGTTCTTCCTGACACAAGCCCTGAAGGTTGATGGCGCCACCGCCAACATCTTTGTGGCCGTCTCGCTGCTGATCGGCACGCCGTTCTTCATCGTGTTCGGTTCGCTGTCGGACAAGATCGGCCGCAAGCCCATCATCCTGGCAGGCTGTCTGCTGGCCGCGCTGACCTACTTCCCTGTGTTTGGCGCACTGACCAAGGCGGCCAACCCCGCCCTGGCTGAAGCCCAGGCCAAGAACCAGGTGATCGTTACGGCAGACCCCAAGGAATGCTCGTTCCAGTTCAACCCCACCGGCACTTCCAAGTTCACCAGCTCGTGCGACATCGCCAAGCAGGTGCTGGCTGGCGCTTCGGTGAGCTACGAGAACGCTGTGGGCGCCGCCGGCACCCCCGCCTCCATCAAGATCGGTGAAACCGTCATCGCCTCGTACACCAGCAAGGGCCTGCCCGCTGACGAAGCCAAGAAGAAAGATGGCGAGTTCAAGAAGGCTGTGGCCGATGCGCTGAAGGCTGCGGGCTACCCCACCAAGGCAGATCCTGCCCGCATCGACAAGGTCATGGTCACCGTGATTCTGACCTACCTGGTGCTGCTGGTGACCATGGTGTACGGCCCCATTGCAGCCATGCTGGTCGAAATGTTCCCCACCCGCATCCGCTACACGTCGATGTCCCTGCCGTACCACATCGGTAACGGCTGGTTCGGCGGTCTGCTGCCCACCACGGCGTTCGCCATCGTGGCCCAGACCGGCAACATGTACAACGGCCTGTGGTACCCCATCATCATTGCCGGTGCCACGGTGGTGATCGGTGGCCTGTTCATCAAGGAAACCAAGGACGTGGACATCTACGCCAACGACTGATCGGTTCTGACCGGTGTACAGGGCCCGCCCCGCAAGGGTCGGGCCCTGTGTTCCATCAAGGGGCTTGTCCGCGCACCAGTACAACCCATAACCCTGCGCGCCAGCCAGGCCCCTTGATTGAACAAACCCATCCCAGGAGATATTGATATGTGGAAGATTGTTGTTGGCTTCGTCTTGTTTGCTGCGTTGTCGATGTACGTGATCATCACGGCGGGCGACAAGGCCGACATGGGTGGTGAAAAACACGGCGCAGATGCCGTGCATGCGCCCGAACCCGCTGCCAGTGCACCCGCAGCGGCGCCTGCGTCGGCACCAGCATCTGCGGCCAGCGCGCAGTAAGCTGCCGGGCCCCATCCCGAGCCCATCAAAAAAAGCCTGCAGCCGAAAGGCCGCAGGCTTTTGTTTTGTGCGGTGCCGTCACGGTGGGCCGCACACTCCACACCCCTACCGCTCCTGGCGTGGCGCAGGGCAAAAGCCCGCGCAGCGCCTCAGTTTCTTAGGGTGTCATCGCTTGAAGCGCCCGTCACTCCCGATGATGGAAAGGTCGGCGAACACCAGACCGCTGTGGTCCGTGGGGCCGTAGCTCAGCTCCACGCCACCCAGGTCCCACTTCTTGATGCTCTCCAGTCCTGTGTGCAGCTTGGCGCGGTCCGGCTTGGGGCCCGCGCGTTTGATACCTTCCAGCAGCACCTTGGCGCTGACGAAGCCCTCCACCATCGCGGGCGTGAGATCGGAAATGTTCTTGGCGCGGGCCAGCTCCATGGCTTCCTTGACCACCGGGTAGTTCACCGACCGCTCGGAGGGAAAGACCTGCGTGACCACAACCCCCCGGGCCTGGTCGCCCAGCAGTTTGACAAAGCCGCCCGAGGCATTGTTCGACAGTGTCACGATCTGCCCCGTGACCCCTGCAGCGCGCAGCGCCTTGATGCCGTCCACCACCGCCGCGCCCGTGCCGATGAAGACCACGGCCTGGGGCTGCTTTTGCGCCACACGCGGTGCAATCGCGCTGTAGTCGGGCTTTGCACGGTCAAATTTCTCGACAAAGAGGGCTTCCAGCTGGTTGGCCTTGAAGCCCAGCTGTGCACCTGCCAGGCCATCTGCGCCAAAGGTGTCGTCCACATGCACCACGCCAATGCGCTTGATGCCCAGGGTGTTGAGGTGGGTGATGGCCTTTTCCACCTCGCGCTGGTAGGGCGCGCGCACGTTGAAGATGAACTTGTGCACCGGCTGGTGGAGCACCATGGCGCCGGTGGAGGGGCCGACCAGCGGCACGCCGTGCTGCTCCAGCAGCGGCATGATGCCCTGGGTGTGGGGCGTGCCCCGTGTCATGAACAGCCCGATCACGCCTTTTTCCTCAATCAGAATGCGGGTGTTTTCGAGGGTCAGCTTGGGGTCGAATTTGTCGTCCAGGGATATGACCTCCACCTTCTGCCCCGCGATACCGCCCCGGGCGTTGATGTGATCAATGTAGAGCGCCGCGCCCTGCATGGATTCGGCCACCGTGGCCGCTGCCGAGCCCGTGATGCCCACCGTCTGTCCAATGAGAATCTGTCCGTGGGCTGCGCCCACCATTGCGAAGATGGAGGCCAGGGTGGCGCCCCCGCGAAGCCAGTGTGTCAATCTCATGTTTGTCCCAAGATGCCTGTTTGTTGGAGGCGTCAATATAGATACAAACGGTGACAAATAAACTGTAGAAATACGTAGGCCCGGACGGAGCCGGGCCTGCGCAACCTATGGCCATCGGGTGGAAGGCTCTTAGCGGCGGAACCTGCCGTCCGTACCAATGATGGAGAGGTCGGCAAAGTCCAGGCCCGTGTGGTCGTCTGGGCCGTAGCTCACCTCCAGCCCGCCCAGGTCGAATTTCTTGATGCCTTCCAGGGCCGCGTGGATCTTGTCGCGGCTGGGTTTGGGGCCGGCGCGCTTGAGCCCTTCCACCAGCACCTTGGCGGCTGCAAAACCTTCGAGCATGGCGGGGCTGATCTCCTGCAAGCCCTTGGCCCGGGCCAGCTCCTGGGCTTCCTTGACCATGGCGTAGGTCACCGCGCGCTCATTGGGGTACACCTGGGTCACGATCACGCCGCGCGCGTTGTTGCCCAGGCTCTTGATGAAGCCGCCCGAGGCATTGTTGGACAGCGTCACGATCTGTGCGGCAGAGCCTGCGGCGCGCAGCGCATTGCTGCCATCGACCACGGCAGAGCCGGAGGCAATCATCAGCACGGCCTGGGTGTCTGCCTTGGCCACTTTGGCCGCAACCGGGGCGAAATCAGGCTTGGCACGGTCAAACTTCTCCAGCACCACGGGTGTGAGCTTGGCCGCCGCCAGGCCCTTTTGTGCCCCCGCCACGCCATCGGCACCAAAGCTGTCGTCGGCATACACCACGGCAATGCGGGTAATGCCCATGGAGGCCAAGTGGGTCATGGCCTTTTCTGCCTCGCGCTGGTAGGTGGCGCGCACGTTGAAGATGTATTTGCGCACGGGCTGGTGCAGCACCATGGCGCCCGTGGAAGGGCCGACCAGTGCCACGCCGTGCTTTTCCAGCAGGGGAACGATGGCCTCGGTGTGGGGCGTGCCGCGTGTGAGGAACAGCGCTGACACATTGTTTTCCTCGATCAGCTTGCGCGCGTTTTCTGCGGCCAGCTTGGGGTCGAACTTGTCGTCCAGCGAGGTCAGTTCGATCTTCTGGCCGTTGACGCCGCCCTTGGCGTTGACCGCATCGATATAGAGCAGGGCGCCGTCGGTGGTTTCCTTCACGCCTGCCGCCACCTGCCCGGAGAAGCCGGCGGTTTGCCCGATCAGGATCTGGGCATGGCCAGCGCCGCACAGCGCGGCGGCCAGAGCGACTGCGGCTCCCCATTGTGTCCATTTGTACATGGTCGTCTCCTTGGATTGACTGGCTACTCTAGACAAATGTGCCCTGTTTGCGAACCGGCATAACCCGATGTTGTGACAGCACCTGTCAGCAGACCCGCAATCAAAGGGTATTGCGGCAAGGCCGGACGGGCGCCACTGCGGTGCCTAGAATGTTCCGCCTCACCCTCGAAAAAGACTGCCTCCATGACCCAGGGACTGATCCGTATCCGCGGCGCACGCCAGCACAACCTCAAGAACCTGGATCTGGACATCCGCACCGGCGAACTCACGGTGGTCACGGGCCCCAGCGGCTCGGGCAAATCCAGCCTGGTGTTTGACACGCTCTATGCCGAGGGCCAGCGCCGCTACGTGGAGACCTTCAGCGCCTACGCCCGCCAGTTCCTCGACCGCATGGACAAGCCCGCTGTGGACAAGGTCGAGGGCGTGCCGCCGGCCATCGCCATCGACCAGACCAACCCCGTGCGCTCCAGCCGCTCCACCGTGGGCACGATGACGGAGCTGAACGACCACCTGAAGCTGCTGTTCGCCCGTGCGGGCCAGTTGTTCGACAAGCAGACGGCGCAGCCGGTGCGCCATGACTCGCCCGAGACCATCTACGCGGAGCTGGCCGCGCGCTGCGCTGCCGCCAGTGACCCCCGCATCGTGTTGACTTTCCCGGTCGAGTTGCCTGCCAACACCAGCGCGGAGCAGGTGGAGCAGTGGCTGTCCGCCAGTGGCTTCACCAAGGTGCAGGCCGAGCGCGAGGTGGCCACGCCCACCGGCCCGCGCAAGGTGCTGGATGTGGTGGCAGACCGGTTCCGCCTGGGCAATGCCGAGAAGGCACGGGTGATCGAGGCCATCGAGGTCGCGCTCAAACGCGGCACGGGGCGCTTGAATGTCTATCGGCTCGTGGACGAGAGCGAACCAGAGCTGTGGAGGTTTTCGACGGGCCTGCACTGCCCCGACAGCGACCTGCGCTACAGCGACCCCATCCCGTCGGCCTTCTCGTTCAACTCCGCCGTGGGCGCCTGCGACAGCTGCCGGGGCTTTGGCCGCGTGATCGGCGTGGACTATGGCCTGGTCATCCCCAACGACAAGCTCACGCTGCGCGCCGGGGCCATCAAGACCATCCAGACCCCAGCGTGGAAGGAGGCGCAGGACGACCTCATGCGCCATGCCGAAACAGCCGGCATCCCACGCGACACGCCCTGGTACAAGCTGACCGACGACCAGAAAAAGTGGGTGATCGGCGGCGCCCCCGGCTACAAGGACGGGCAGTGGAGCAAGCAGTGGTACGGCATCAAGCGCTTTTTTGAGTACCTGGAGAGCAAGGCCTACAAGATGCACATCCGCGTGCTCTTGTCCAAGTACCGCAGCTACACGCCATGCCCCACCTGCGCGGGTGCGCGGCTCAAGACCGAAAGCCTGCTCTGGCGCATCGGCCGCAAGGAGGATGCGGATGCGGTTCTGGAGCCTGGCAAACGTTTCATGCCCGAAGGCGTGCAATGGTCGCGCGAGCAACTGGAGGCCTTGCCCGGCCTGTGCCTGCACGATCTGATGCTGCTGCCCATCGACCGACTGCGCCAGTTCTTTGATCGCATGCAGCTACCGGTGGGCGACGACGCCAAGGGCGGCGACGCCCAAGCGCTCAAGCTGCTGCACGAAGAAATCACCACCCGCCTCAGGTACCTGTGCGACGTGGGCATTGGTTACCTCACGCTCGACCGGCAAAGCCGCACGCTGAGCGGCGGCGAGGTGCAGCGCATCAACCTCACCACCGCGCTGGGCACATCGCTCGTCAACACACTGTTCGTGCTCGACGAGCCCAGCATTGGCCTGCACCCGCGCGACATGCACCGCATCACCGAGGCCATGCTGCGCCTGCGCGATGCGGGAAACACCCTGGTGGTGGTGGAGCACGACCCGGCCGTGATGCTGGCAGCTGACCGCATGATCGACATGGGCCCTGGCCCGGGGCGCCTGGGCGGGCAGATTGTGTTCGACGGCTCCACGGCCGATTTGCGCAACGCCGACACGCTGACCGGCGCCTACCTGGGTGGGCGTAAGCACGTGGGTTTTGGCTTCAAGCGCATGGTGACGGAATCCACGCCGCGCCTCATCCTCGAAGGAGCGCGCGAGCACAACCTGCAGGATGTGACGGTGGAGTTCCCGCTGCAGCGCCTGGTCACCGTGACCGGCGTCAGTGGCTCGGGCAAGTCGAGCCTGATCCAGGACGTGCTGGCCCCCGCGCTGCTGCGCCACTTTGGCAAGGCCACCGACACGCCGGGCGCGCACGACCGCATGCTGGGCGCCGACCATCTGTCGGATGTCGTGTTTGTCGATCAATCCCCCATCGGGAAAACCGCTCGATCCAACCCCGTGAGCTACGTGGGCGCGTGGGACAGCATCCGCGAACTGTTTGCCGTGGCGCCGCTGTCGAAGCAGCGCAGCTACACGGCCAGCAAGTTCAGCTTCAACAGCGGCGATGGGCGCTGCCCGACCTGTGGCGGCTCGGGCTTTGAGCATGTGGAGATGCAGTTCCTGAGCGATGTGTACCTGCGCTGCCCGGACTGCGACGGCAAGCGTTACCGGCCCGAGATCCTGGAGATCACCATCGAGCGTGGTGGTCGGACGTTGAATGTGGCCGACGTGTTGGCTCTCACGGTGGCCGAGGCGGCCGACCTGTTTGCGGGCGACCGCGATGTGATCCGCGCGCTGCAGCCCATCGTGGATGTAGGGCTCGAATATGTGGCGTTGGGCCAGCCCGTGCCGACCTTGTCAGGCGGCGAGGCGCAGCGCCTCAAGCTTGCAGGCTTTCTGGCGGAGGCTGCGCGCAGCGCATCCAAATCGCGCCAGTCCGTCGCCCGCAAAGGCACGCTGTTCTTGTTTGACGAGCCCACCACGGGCCTGCACTTTGACGACATTGCCAAGTTGATGCGCGCGCTGCGCAAGCTCATCGATGCGGGGCATTCACTCATCGTCATCGAGCACAACCTCGATGTGATCCGCGCCAGCGACTGGCTCATCGACCTGGGCCCCGAGGGCGGCTATGCAGGCGGCCTCATCGTGGCCGAGGGCACGCCTGAAGACGTGCGGGCGCATGCCACCTCGCACACCGGGCAGGCACTGCGCGACTACGAACTGGCGCTGGGCGTGGGCGGCCACTCGGTGCACGAAAAAGCTGCGGTGCTACGAAAATCAGAGCGCCTTGCGCTTATGGATAAAGCGCCAGCGGCCAAAAACGCCATTGAAATTGTCAACGCCAAGGAGCACAACCTCAAGAACCTGAGCGTGGACATCCCGCGTGGAAAGTTCAATGTGGTCACAGGCGTGAGCGGCTCGGGCAAGTCCACGCTGGCGTTCGACATCCTGTTCAACGAAGGCCAGCGGCGTTACCTCGAATCACTCAACGCCTATGCGCGTTCCATCGTGCAGCCCGCGGGTCGGCCCGAGGTGGATGCGGTCTACGGCATCCCGCCCACCGTGGCTATCGAGCAGCGCCTGTCGCGCGGCGGGCGCAAGTCCACCGTGGGCACGACGACGGAGGTGTGGCACTTCCTGCGCCTGCTGTACGTCAAGCTCGGCACTCAGCATTGCACCAAAGACGGCGCCGCCGTGCAGCCGCAAACGCCCGAGAGCATCGCGGCCCAGCTGCTCACGCAGTTCCGGGGCCAGCACATCGGCCTGCTCGCGCCGCTGGTGATGAACCGCAAGGGCGTCTATACCGAGCTGGCCGACTGGGCCCGCCCGCGCGGCTACACGCACCTGCGCGTGGATGGCAACTTCTTGCCCACCACCAACTTCCCGCGCATTGACCGCTTCAAGGAGCACACCATCGAGCTGCCCGTGGCCAGCATCGACGTGTCGCCCGAGAACGAAGCCCAGCTCCGCACGGCACTGGCCGACGCGCTCACGCACGGCAAGGGCGTGGTGCATGTGCTGAGCAGCATCGACACGCTGGCTGCGGCCATGGAGGGCGGCTTGCCCACGGCCGGTATTGGCCATCTGCAAGCCTTTTCGACCAAGCGTGCCTGCCCGGTGTGCGCCACCAGCTATGCCGAGCTGGACCCGCGCCTGTTCTCGTACAACAGCAAGCATGGCTGGTGCCCCGACTGCGTGGGCACCGGCGTCAAGCTCACCAAGGACCAGCGCAAGGTGTTTGACGACTCGGTACAAGACGACAAGGAAAAGGGCCGCGAGCAGACCTTTGCCGAGCCCGAGGTGGAAGATTTGCAGGACACCGCTTGCCCCACATGCCACGGCACGCGTCTGAACGCCACGGCCCGCGCTGTCAAGTTTGCAGGCGTGGGCATCACCGAAATCGCCGCGCTGTCGGTGACGGATGTGCGCCGCTGGATCGAGACCCTGCGCATCGAAGGCGGCATGACCCAGCGCGAAGGCGACATCGCCCGCGACTTGGTGCCCGAGATCCAGAGCCGCCTTGAGTTCCTCGAAGAAGTGGGCCTGGGCTACCTTACGCTCGACCGGGGCGCGCCCACGCTCAGCGGTGGCGAGGCCCAGCGCATCCGCCTGGCCGCGCAACTGGGCAGCAACCTGCAGGGGGTTTGTTACGTGCTCGACGAGCCCACCATTGGCCTGCATGCACGAGACAACCAGATCCTGCTCAACGCCCTGCACAAGCTGGGTGACAAGGGCAACACGCTGGTGGTGGTGGAGCACGACGAAGACACCATCCGCCGCGCCGACCACATCATCGACATTGGCCCCAGCGCGGGCAAACGCGGCGGGCGCCTGGTGGCGCAGGGCAGCGTGGCCGACATCACGGGCGCCGAAGATTCGCAAACCGGCCGCTACCTGCTGCACGCCATGAAGCACCCGCTGCAACTGCGCCGCAGCATGGCGGCCAGCGAGGTCAGTGCCGAAGCCACTGCTGCCTTTGCACAGGCCGAGGCGGCAGCCCCCAAGGGCCGCCAAAGCGCTGCCGTCAAGAAGCGCGCGGCCCAAGCTGCATCGCTGGCTGCAGACGCGCTGACCGAGGCCAAGGAACGTGCCGCCATGCGCTGGCTTACGGTGCATGGCGCGCAGTTGCACAACCTGCAGAACGTGACGGCCACCGTGCCACTGCACCGCCTGGTGGCCGTGACGGGCGTGAGCGGTTCGGGCAAGTCGACCCTGGCGCGGGATGTGCTGCTGGCCAATGTGCAGGCCTGGGTGCAGCAGCGCAGTACCAAGGCCGGGCGCGATGCCATGGACGCGGGCAAGGCGCCGCCACTGGTCGGTTGCACGGGCCTGTCGGGCTTCGAGAGCATCGACCGCGTGCTAGAAGTGGACCAGACACCCATCGGCAAAACGCCGCGCAGTTGCCCTGCTACCTACATCGGCTTCTGGGACACCATCCGCAAGCTGTTTGCCGAGACGCTGGAAGCCAAGGCACGTGGCTACGCGGCCGGGCGCTTCAGCTTCAACACCGGCGAAGGCCGCTGCCCCAGCTGCGAAGGCGCGGGCGTGCGCACCATCGAGATGAGCTTCTTGCCGGATGTGAAGGTGCCCTGCGAGACCTGCCACGGCGCGCGCTTCAATCCCGAGACGCTGGCCGTGACCTGGCGCGGCAAGAGCATTGGCGACGTGCTGCAGATGGAGGTGGACGAGGCGGTGGGCTTCTTCGCCACCATGCCCAGCATTGCACATCCGCTGCAGCTCTTGCAGGACGTGGGCCTGGGCTACCTCACGCTGGGCCAGCCCTCGCCCACGCTCAGCGGTGGCGAGGCGCAGCGCATCAAGCTGGTGACTGAGCTGACCAAGGTGCGCGACGAGGTGGGCCGCCGGGGCCAGAAAGCACCGCACACGCTGTATGTGCTGGACGAGCCCACCGTGGGCCTGCACATGGCCGACGTCGACAAGCTCATCCGCGTGCTGCACCGTCTGGTCGATGGCGGCCACAGCGTGATCGTGATCGAGCACGACCTGGATGTGGTTGCCGAGGCCGACTGGATCCTGGATTTGGGGCCCGAAGGGGGCAACGCAGGCGGGCGCATCGTGGCAGCCGCTACGCCCGAGGATGTGGTGGCGGCGGGCACACATACTGGAAAGGCGCTGGCGGCGGTGCTGGCGCGCTGAGATACGTGAGCGGTGCGGGCGGCAGGGGCAGGGTGGCGCCATGCCAGCCATTGGTTTGGCGCACACCCCTGTCGGCCCATGTCCTACGCACAACGCGGAACATGGCGCACGCGCTGCGCGGGGTGGGCTTCCTACGATGGGGTGCAGGGGATCGGCTCCCCACCTTCCATCCACATCTACGGACGCCCATCACCATGAACGCTTTTCATTTCCTCAAGACCTGTACTGCCCTTGCGGCTGCTTCTGTGCTGCTGGTCGCCTGCGGCGGCGGCAATGACGATGACCCAACACCCAGCAACGAACCCGGTGTGCTGACCGTGACCAGCGCTACGGTGGACGGTCTTAACGGTGTGTACGGCAACGGCACGTTGAACCTCACCAACGTGGACAAGGAAAACCCCATCGGCTCGGTGCCCGAGTTGTGTGCTTTCCGTTTTGACGGGGCCAACAAGGTGGGTTCTTCGGCCACCGCCTTTGGCGACATCCGGTATCGCCCCGATGCGACGGGCCTGCACCAGGTCTTCCTGACCTTTGATGGCAAGGAATACGCCAGCGGCGAGCCGACTGACACGGCGGTGGTACGCGAGAGCGACCAGGTGCGCTTCAGCGGAAAAACGCTGACAGCCACGGATGGCTCGAACGCCACCTTGCGCGTCACCGGCATCGTGCCCATGCGCCCGAACCGGCCGTTGGGCTGCTGATCCGGCGGCAGTTTCATTCCCTCTTTACTTGTCTCCCTCCCCGGTCCCTTCGACCGGTTTGGCCCCCGCTGTGATCGCAGCGGGGGCTTTTTTGTTGGGGCCTGTGGTCGTGCAGCCAGTCGCGCGGCGGTAGTAGGGCCGCACAATGCACCGTGGAGCGCGGGGGGCATTTGCCGCTCGCGCATGTTCCCTTTGCACCCCCATGCCCGAACAACTGCCTGCTCACCCCACCGTGGTGTGGCTGCATCCCGCAGCACCCGCCAAGCCCGCAGAAGGCGCACCCTGCAACGGCTGTGGGCTGTGCTGCCTGGCGGAGCCCTGCCCGCTGGGGATGCTGGTTTCACGGCGCCGCAAGGGGGCTTGCACGGCCCTGCGCTGGAGCGATGCCGACCAGCGCTATTGGTGTGGCATGGTGGCCGACCCCGGTGGTATCACCGGCCTGTCCCATCCCTGGGCCGTGCGCGCACTGTCTGCGCTTGCCCGGCGCTGGATCGCATCGGGCGTGGGTTGCGATGCGCGGCTGGATGCGCAGGCCCCGCACCCCACCGATTCGTCGTGATGCAGGTACTATGGTTTTGATAGCGTTTGATGCTTTTTAGATGGGGGCCTTTCAAGTCCAAGTGCAACAATCAAGTTAATGGACTGAATCGGGCTGTTGGGCCAAGCGAGCCAAATGCTCGGCATACACCTCAATAGGCTTGCTCCAGCCCAAAGTCATCCTGGGGCGGCCATTGAGTTCATCGGCCACCGCATCAAGCTGCTCCTGGGTGTAGCCACTGAGATCCGTGCCTTTGGGGAAGTACTGACGCAGCAACCCATTGGTGTTCTCGTTGGAGCCTCTTTGCCAGGGGCTGTAGGGATCGCAGAAGTACACCTTCATGCCGGTGTTGCGCGTGAGCTGCTGGTGCTCGGCCATCTCCCGGCCCCTGTCATACGTCAGGCTCTGACGCATCGGGCTGGCAATGGCATTGAGCTTGTCGCTGAAGGCCTGCAGCACATGCGCCGCTGTAGCTGGGTTGGGGTGCGGCAGCTTGACCAGTACCACCAGTCGCGTGGTGCGCTCGACCAGCGTGCCAATGGCGCTGGCGTTGCCTTTGCCCTTGATGAGGTCTCCCTCCCAGTGCCCAGGAAACTGGCGATCCTCAATCTCCGGCGGGCGCACATGGATGCTCAGGAGATCGGTGATTTGTCCACGCCGATCCTCGCCTTTGGAGCGAGGCCAGCGCTTGGCGCGGGCCATACGCAGACAGGAGACCAACTCCTTTTTGAGCTCTCCCCGAGGCTGGGCATAGATGCAGGTGTAGATGCTCTCGTGTGACACTTGTTTGCGCTTGTTGTCAGGGTGCAGTTTCTTCAACTGTCCAGCGATTTGCTGGGGCGACCAGCGCTGGCGCAAGTAGTCGCGAACGATTTTGAACAAAGGTCCATCACGGCCAAGCTTGGGTTGGGGGCGGGCAAAGCACCTGCGCTTGTCACTGCGTTGCTGGGCGAACTTGGAGTTGTAGCCCTTGCCGCCCGCATTGCGTTGGCACTCTCGGCTGATGGTGCTTTTGCTTCGCCCCAAGGCACGGGCTATGGCGCTGAGACTTTGCTTTTGCTGCAGTCCCAGGGCTATTGCGTGGCGTTCGCTCTGGCTCAACTGCTGGTAATTCTTCTGTGTCATCTTGGCCTCAATTCTCGGTGTTGCACTTCAGAATTGAGGCCGCCGGGCGCTGCAGGCCTTGTCGATCCAAATTCAGCGTCAGAAGTCGTCCGCGTTGCGCCGGGCGGAAGAAATGCCCGTGCCAGCTCGCAGGGCCACAATGCACAGAAAATTGCCGAACTGCCAGCTTTAGAGCCTGCCATGACCAAACTGGACGACACCGACCGCGAAATCCTCAGCATCCTGCGCGCCGACGCGCGCACCCCCGTGGCCACGCTGGCGCAGAAGCTGCGTGTATCGCGCGGCACCGTTCAGAACCGCTTGCACAAGATGGAGGAGGGCGGTGTCATCGTCGGCTACACAGTGCGGCTGCGGCCCGATTCGGAGCCCCAGCGCATCCGTGCGTGGATGAGCATCGCGGTGGAGGGCAATGCGGCGCCCGCTGTCATCCATGCGCTGCGCGGTGAGCCCACGGTGGGCACCCTGCACACTACCAACGGCCGCTGGGACATCGTGGCCGAGGTGCGCGCCGAAAGCCTGGAGGCATTCGATGCGGCGCTGGGCCGCATCCGCCTCACGCCGGGCATTGCCAACACGGAAACCAGCCTGCTGCTGTCCACGTACAAAGTGTGACAAACGCCTGCGGTGTTGCGCGCTACCGGCGCGTTGCGGGAACCATCCTGCCCCAGCCGCGCTGCCGCCTTGGTGACAGAGGCTAGGGGGTTTCCTGCATGCCCCGCGCGAGGGGCTGCAGTCCAATGAGCGAATCTTTTGTCTTTCGTTTTGAGGAGCTTCGCCATGCAACGTCGCCAGATCATCCAATGGGGAGCCGCCAGCCTCGCCGCCCCCGCGTTCCTGGCGCAGGCCCAGAGCTTTCCCAACAAACCCATCAAGCTGATCATCGCCTTCCCGGCCGGCGGCCCCACCGACATCACCATGCGCGCGTTGGCTGACAACGCCAGCAAGATCCTCGGGCAGACCGTGATTGTCGAAAACAAGCCCGGCGCGGGCGGCACCTTGCCCGCGCAGGCACTGCAAACCGTGCCCGCCGACGGCTACACCGTGGCGCAGATCCCCCTGGGCGTGTTCCGCCTGCCCTACACCACCAAGATCAACTGGGACCCGGTCAAAGACATCAGCTACGTGCTCAACGTCACAGGCTACGCGTTTGGCCTGGTGGTGCCCGCCGACTCGCCGCTCAAGACCTGGACGCACTTCGTGGCCTGGGCCAAGGCCAACCCTGGCAAGCTCAGCTACGGCTCCACCGGCACCATGACCAGCCCGCACCTGACGATGGAACTCATCGCCCAGCAGCTGGGCTTGGAGTTGCTCCATGTGCCCTACAAGGGCAGTGCCGACCTCATGCAGTCCATCCTGGGCGGGCAGATCATGGCGGCGGCCGACTCCACCGGCTTTGCACCGCAGGTGGACGCCGGCAAGCTGCGCGTGCTCAACACCTGGGGTGCCGAGCGCCTGGCCAAGTTCCCCGATGCGCCCACGCTCAAGGAGCTGGGGCTGAACCTGGTGCAGAACTCGCCCTTTGGCATCGGTGCGCCCAAGGGCACACCCGATGCGGTGGTCAAGCGCCTGCACGATGCCTTCAAGCAGGCCATGGAGCAGGAGAGCTATCGCACGGCCCTGGCGCGCTATGACATGGTGCCGATGTACATGAGCACGGCGGCGTACAAGAAGTTTGCGCAGGACACGTTCACGCGCGAGAAGGCGCTGGTAGAGAAACTGGGCTTGGCCAAACCCACCTGAGGCCACTCCCTTCGGAGGGCGCAATGCGTTCCGTGTGATGATCCGCAGCATTGAACGGAACTCACACACGATATGGCATCCCCCTCCGACAGCATCAGCATGGCCTTGTTCTGCGACTTTGAAAACGTCGCCCTGGGCGTGCGCGATGCGCAGTACGAAAAGTTCGACATCAAGCCCATCCTGGAGCGCCTGCTGCTCAAGGGCTCCATCGTGGTCAAGAAGGCCTATTGCGACTGGGAGCGCTACAAGGGCTTCAAGGCCACCATGCATGAGGCGAATTTCGAGCTGATCGAAATCCCCCATGTGCGCCAGTCCGGCAAAAATTCGGCCGACATCCGCCTGGTGGTGGACGCGCTGGACCTCTGCTACACCAAGTCGCACGTCAACACCTTCGTCATCATCAGCGGCGACTCGGACTTCTCGCCGCTGGTGTCCAAGCTGCGCGAGAACAACAAGCAGGTGATCGGTGTGGGCGTGAAGCAGTCCACGTCGGACCTGCTCATTGCCAACTGCGACGAGTTCATCTTTTACGACGACCTGGTCCGCGAGAACCAGCGTGCGCAGGCCCGCCGCCAGGCCCCAGGCAGCAACCCACCGCCCGCGCCCCGCCGCAGCCCCGAGGAGGAGCGCAGCCGAAAGGAAAGCCAGGACGCGCGCCGGACCCAGGGCGTGGAGCTGGCGGCCGAAACGTTTGAAGCCCTGCTGTCCGAGCGCGGCGACACCGGCAAGATCTGGGCCTCGGTGCTCAAGGAGGCCATCAAGCGTCGCAAGCCCGATTTCAGCGAAGGCCGGTATGGCTTCCGCACCTTTGGCAACCTGCTGGAGGAAGCGCAGGCGCGTGGGCTGCTGGAGTTTGGGCGCGATGAAAAATCGGGAGCGTATGTTTACCGCAACCACGGTGGGCCGAGCGCCCCAGCCGCGCCCACACGGGCTGAGGGCAACAATGAGCGTTCGAGCCAGGGCGGAGCCACACGGCACGATTTCCATGCGGTGGCGATGGCACCTGATCTGCGTTTTGACAGTGACGAAGGTCAGGGCGCGCCGGGTCGTAGCCGGGGGCGTCGTGGTGAGGGTGCGGGCCGTGCAGACCGCGCAGACACTCGCCCCACGCAGCGCAACGAACATCCTGAGTCCGAGCAGGCCGATACCCCCGCTCAGCGCCCGGCCAGCCGCTACTTCAGCCAGCCTGTGGCCGCTGAGGCGGCGCCGCCAGAGCCGGTGATCGACACCAGCGCGCCGCAAGCGCTGCGCCCCGAAGCGGAAGAGGGCGCTGAAACCCCGGATTTCAACGCGTCCACCGAGGCCGAAAGCTCCGAAGTCACCCCTCGTCGCAGTCGCGCGCGCAGTGGCGAGGGCGCAAAGTCGGGTTCCAGCCCCCGCAAGGCCACTGCGTCCCGTGCACGCGGTGCGCGTGCTGGGGAGGATGCGGGTGAAGCGGCCCATGCCGAACCTCCCGCCGCCGCGCCCGAGGCCTCTGCCGCAGAGGCAGAAGGCACCACGCCCGCCAAGACCCCCGCAGCCCGTCCCCGCAGCCGGGCCCGCAAACCGGCAGCCAAGCCCGCCGAGTAAGGGCTACTGGCCTGCGGCGGTCGCAGAGCGCCGCAGCGCCAGCCTTTCGCGCACTTCTTCGTAGCGGGGTGGCGTGCAACCGGCGCGCTCCACGCAGTGGCTGGCGCTGGCCAGCGCGTGGTGCAGCACGGTGCGCAAGCGGGCCTCCGTGATAGGCGCAGCAAGGCCCCGCGCGCGCAGGGCCAGTGCTTCTTGGCCACGTTCGGGTCCGGCCAACAAGGCGGTGATCAACCCCGCCAGAAAACAGTCACCCGCACCCACGGTGTCCACCACCGTGATCGGTGCCTCCTCGCGCGCATGCACGGCCAACCCATCGCGCTGCAGCAGCCAGGCACCGTCAGGCCCCAGGGTCAGTGCCAGCCATGTGGTTTGTGTCTGCTGCTGCAAATAGTGGGCGCGTTCCAATGCGTTGGCTCCCGGAACAGCCAGCGCCTCCAGGTCATCGTCGCTCACCTTGATGAGGTGGGCGTGCTGCAGGGCAGCCATCACGTTGGCGCGGTAGGCACCGGCATCGTCCACGGCCGACAGGCGCAGGTTGGCATCTACCACCACCATGCTGCCCGCTGCGCGCTGCGCCGCCAGCCAGGGTTGGTAGATGGCTGCGTCCTGCGCCACCAGCGCCAGGCAGCCCGTGGCCACTACCTGCAGCTCAGGCAATGCGGCGCAAGCGGCCGTCAGCGCGGCGGCCGTCACCTGGCGGTCGGCCACGCCGTCGCGGTAGAAGCTGTAGCTGGCCTTGCCCTCGGCATCCAGTGCGGCCAGCGCCAGCGCGCTGGGCGCACGCACCGGCGTGGGGGAGGCCAGGGCCACACCCGCATCGTGCAGGCCGCGTGCCAGTTGTCTCCCCAGCATGTCGCCCGACAGCGGGTTGAGGTACAGCGTGCCCACGCCCTGCAGGCCCAGCGCGCGCGTGAGGTTGTAGACCGCGCCGCCCGCGCAGGGCTTGAGGCGGCCATCGGGCTCTTCGATCAGGTCAAACAAGGCCTCGCCCGCCGTGGCCACCCGCAGCGGCGGTGCGGTGTGGGCGGGGCTGGAGTCGGCGGTCTGGATAGGGAAAACCATAAGTAAATCCACTTGATTTATTAACTTGTCGGCCACTATAGTTCGATCCCATCCACCCGACAAGAGTGGTTCACCTGCCAGCCGCGCAGCACGGGGCCGACAGGAATCTGCCATCCCACAACCCGGAGACAACGCCATGCATCGCACCCCCGCCTTCGCGCTTTCTGCCCTTGCCCTCACCGGCGCCCTGGCCTGTGGCCTGGCCCAGGCACAGACGTCCGAGCCCGTCATCGGCCTCATCACCAAGACCGAGACCAACCCCTTCTTCGTGAAGATGAAAGAGGGCGCCACGGCCGAGGCCAAGAAGCTGGGCGCCAAGCTGGTGTCGGCCGCAGGCAAGACCGATGGCGACAACGCGGGCCAGGTCACGGCCATGGAGAATCTGATCGCTGCCGGTGCCAAGACCATCCTCATCACCCCCAGCGACGCCAAGGCCATCGTGCCCGCCATCAAGAAGGCGCAGGCACGCGGCGTGATGGTGATTGCTCTCGACAGCCCCACCGAGCCCATGGATGCGACGGACGCGCTGTTTGCCACCGACAACTACAAGGCCGGCGAGCTGATCGGCCAGTACGCCAAGGCCGCCGCTGCGGGCAAGAAGCCCGTGATTGCCACGCTGGACCTGTTCCCCGGACACCCGGTGGGCGCGCAGCGGCACAACGGCTTCCTGAAAGGCTTTGGCTTGCAGGCGAACGATGCCAAGAGCAATGAACTCTCGCGCCCCGCCGAAGTGGTCTGCATGGCCGACAGCTTTGGTGACCGCGCCAAGGGCCAGACCGGCATGGAAAACTGCCTGCAGAAAAACCCCGACATCAACATCGTCTACACCATCAACGAGCCCGCCGCCGCCGGTGCCTACAACGCACTCAAGGCCGCAGGCAAGGAGAAGAACGTGCTCATCGTCTCGGTGGACGGCGGCTGCGCAGGCATTGCCGACGTGGGCAAGGGCGTGATCGCAGCCACCAGCCAGCAGTACCCGCTGCGCATGGCCGCGATGGGCGTGGCGGCAGGCGTGGAATACGCCAAGACCGGCAAAAAGGTCAGCGGCTACACCGACACCGGCGTGACGCTGATCGCGGCTAAGCCCATGGCGGGCGTGGACAGCAAGGATGTGAAGACGGGCACGGACCTGTGCTGGGGCACTAAATAAGCGGTCTCTGCTGATCTGGCGCCAGGCAAGCCGCAACGGGCCTGCCTGGCGCCCCCTTTGTCCACCCGAACGGAGCCGCCATGTCCTCGACCGCTTCCAAACTACCGCCGCTGGCCACGCTGGGGCCGTTCATCGCGCTGATCCTGGCGTGCGCCTTTTTTGCCACGCAGAGCGAGCGTTTTCTGTCGGCGCAGAACTTCGCGCTCATCCTGCAGCAGGTCATGGTGGTGGCAGTCATCGCCATTGGCCAGACGCTGGTCATCCTCACGGCGGGCATTGATTTGTCATGTGGCATGGTCATGGCGCTGGGCGGCATCGTGATGACCAAGATGGCGGCGGACTACGGCCTCTCGGCCCCGGTGGCGATTGCCTGCGGTATGGCCGTGACCATGCTGTTTGGGCTGATCAACGGCCTCTTGGTCACCAAGATCAAGCTGCCGCCCTTCATCGTCACGCTGGGTACGCTCAACATCGCGTTTGCCGCCACGCAGCTGTACTCGGGCGCGCAGACCATCACCGACATCCCCGCTGGCATGACCGCACTGGGCAACACCTTCCAGCTGGGGCAGACCGCCATCGTCTGGGGCGCGGTGCTCATGCTGGCGCTGTACCTCGTCACCTGGTTTGCGCTGCGCGAGACCGCGCCGGGCCGCCATGTCTACGCCGTGGGCAACAGCCCCGAGGCCACGCGCCTCACCGGCATTGCCACCGACAAGGTGCTGCTGGGCGTGTATGTGCTGGCCGGCCTGTTCTACGGCATCGCCTCGGTGCTGTCGGTGGCCCGCACCGGCGCGGGCGACCCGAACGCGGGCCAGACCGAAAACCTCGACGCCATCAGCGCCGTGGTACTGGGCGGCACCAGCCTGTTTGGCGGGCGCGGCATGATTTTGGGCACGCTGGTGGGGGCGCTGATTGTGGGCGTGTTCCGCAATGGGCTCACGCTCATGGGCGTGTCGTCGGTGTACCAGATCCTGGTGACCGGCATCCTCGTGATCCTGGCCGTGGCCACCGACCAACTCTCGCGCAAAGGAGTGCGGTGATGACGAATTCCACTCAAACGACTGCCCCGCTGGTGATGCAGGCTAAGGGCCTGGTCAAGCGCTACGGGCAGGTCACCGCGTTGGATGGCGCCGACTTTGAACTGCGCGCCGGGGAAATCCTGGCCGTGATCGGCGACAACGGCGCGGGCAAGTCGAGCCTCATCAAGGCGCTGTCGGGCGCCACCGTGCCCGACGAAGGCGAGATTCTGCTCGACGGCCAGCGCATCCAGTTCAAAAGCCCCATCGATGCGCGCAAGGCCGGCATCGAAACCGTGTACCAGGACCTGGCCGTGGCCCCGGCCATGACCATCGCCGAGAACCTGTTCCTGGGCCGCGAACTACTCCGCCCCGGAATTTTTGGCAGCGTGCTGCGCATGCTCGACAAGAAAAAGATGCTGGAAGAAAGCATTGCCCGGATGGCGGAGTTGAAGGTGGGTATCCGCTCCATGACGCAGGCGGTCGAGACCCTGTCCGGAGGCCAGCGCCAGTGCGTGGCTGTGGCGCGCGCGGCAGCGTTTGCGCGCCATGTCGTCATCATGGACGAGCCCACCGCCGCCCTCGGCGTGAAGGAGGGCAACATGGTGCTGGAGCTGATCCGCCGCGTGCGCGACAAGGGCCTGCCCGTCATCCTCATCAGCCACAACATGCCCCATGTGTTCGAGATTGCCGACCGCATCCACATCGCCCGCCTGGGCAAGCGCGCCGCCGTCGTCAACCCCAAGAAGATCAGCATGAGCGATACCGTGGCCGTGATGACCGGTGCCATGGCGGCCACCGACCTGCCCGCCGAATGCCTCGCCTGAACAGCCCACCATGCTGAAAAACATTGATCCCCTGCTGACCCCCGACCTGCTCAAGGTGCTGGCCGAGATGGGTCATGACGACGCCATTGTTTTGGCCGACGCCAACTTCACCGCCATGAGCCTGGGCGCGGGCAAGCCCGTGCTGCGCCTGCCGGGCATTGGCATGGCACGTGCCGTTCAAGCGGTGGCCAGCGTGCTGCCGCTGGCGCAGGATGTGCCGCACCCCGTGGCCTACATGCAGGTGGGTGGCACCGAAGTGCCGTACCGCTCAGCCCTGCAGCGCGAAACCATGGACGTGCTGGCGCGCGAGGGCGTGGCCAGCGCGCAGGCCGAAGGCGTGGAGCGCTTTGCGTTCTACGAGCGCGTCAAAAAGGCCTATGCCATCGTTGTGACGGGCGAGCTGCAGCCCTGGGGCAACTTCCTGCTGCGCAAGGGCGTCATCGGCGACACTCTGAACGCCTGATCGCTTCATCACCATGCTGGACACCGACGCATCTCCACCCGCCGTTGACAACACTGCCGCCAGCCCCGCGCTGCTGCGCCAGCGCGGCTCCAACCACGTGGGGCTGCGCCAGTTCAACGAGCGCGTGGTACTGCAGGCGTTGCGCACCCACGGTAGCCTGGCCAAGGCCGAGATGGCGCGGGTCACGGGCCTTACGGCGCAGACCATCGGCCTGATTACCGCCCGGCTCGACGAAGACCAGTTGCTGCGCCGCGAAGCGCCCGTGCGCGGCCGAGTGGGCCAGCCTTCGGTGCCGATTGGCCTGAACCCCGACGGAGCGTTTGCCATCGGCATCAAGATCGGCCGCCGCAGCGCCGATTGGCTGCTGGTGGACTTCACCGGCCATGTGCGCGAGCGCATCGTGCTCGACTATGCCTTTCCTGACATCGACGTGCTGCTGCCCGCCATCCGCACGCACCTCAACCAGCTGCTCGACGGCCTGGGTCCGCTGCGCTCGCGCGTGGTGGGCGTGGGCGTGGCCGCACCGTTCCAGCTGGGCGGCTGGCACCGCATGCTGGGGCTGACCGAGGCGCAGTCAGAAGCCTGGAACAACATCGACCTGGCCGAGCAGGTGCAGCAGATGACCGAGCTGCCCGTGAGCTTTGCCAAGGACACATCGGCGGCCTGCGTGGCCGAGCTGCTGCAGGGGCGCGGGCGCGACATCCCGAGTTTTCTGTACCTGTTCATGGACACCTTTGTGGGTGGCGGGCTGGTCATCAACTCGCACCTGCACCGGGGCTTGCACGGCAACGCGGGTGCTGTGGCCTCGCTGCCGCTGTCACCCGCCCAGCCGGGCCAGGCGCCCGCGCAGCTCATCAGCCAAGCATCGCTGTGGGAGCTGGAGCAGCGCTTCCGCGAACATGGCCTCGACCCCATGGCCGCCTACGACAAGCGTGTGCTGCAGGCCCCGTGGCTGGAACACAGCCGGGGCTGGATCGCGCGCGCTGCGGCGGGCCTGGCGCACTGCATCGTCTCGGCCACCGCGTTTTTGGACCTGGATGCCGTGGTGGTCGATGGCGCCGCAGCCCCCGAGCTGCTGCAGGCACTGTGCGAGAGTGCCCGCCACGCGCTGGCCGACTACAACTGGGAAGGACTGCACCAGCCGCCCCGTCTGGAGCTGGGCACCATGGGCTCGGACGCCCGCGCGCTGGGCGGGGCGCTGCTGCCGCTGCATGCGTGTTTTGCGCCGGATACGGACATCTTCCTCAAGGCCTGAGAAGGGCGTGGACTGTGAAGTTTTGCTATTAAAAATATAGCTATTTGCGCACATCCATCAAGCGCTAGGCCGTATTTTTATTCAATTTTCTCGGCCAAGGCTGCTTCAGGCTCAGCTCCCGCCGCGATCCAGACCCGCCAGGATCGCCCGTGCCACTTCGGCAAACCCCGCGCCCCGTTCGCCCTGGGTCACATAACGCGGCAGGTGCTGCAGTTGTGGCACAAAGCGCGCGATGTTGGCCACCCCCACGCTGTGGGGGAAGTGCTCGAACATGAGCTGGTCGTTGGTCGAGTCGCCCACATACACCCAGCGGTCGATCTCCGCGTCGAGGTCGCGTCCCAGCAACTCGCGCACGATCCAGCGCGCGCCCTCCAGCTTGTTGTGCGCCCCGAACCAGCCGTTGATGTGGATGCTGCTCACGGTGGCGTTCATGCCTGCGGCGCGCAGGATCGCCACGCATTGGTCGATCCGCTCTTGGGGCAGGTGTGTGAACTCACTGTGGTCGATGGCGATGTCCGTTTCGCGTCCGGGCGAGTCGGTCGCGCGGCGGGCGCCGGGCACCCTGGCTTCGATGTCAGCCAGCACTTGCTGCATGCGGGCGAAATGGGCTGCGCGCGTGGCTGCATCCTGTTGATATCGTTTTAACAGCGCATCGCGCTTGTCCAGAGAGCGCTGCAGGGCCACAGCACCATTCTCGGCCACGATGGCATCCACAGGCCAGGCGGCCGCAAAGGGCTCGCTCCAGCCTACGGGGCGACCTGTGATGGGTATCACGGCCAGTCCCCGGGCCTTGAGCGACTCCATCGCCTGCACCACGTGCGCAGGCACAACCCCCTCCGTGGTCAGCGTGTCGTCGATGTCAGTGAGCAGGCCGACGAGGCGGGCGGGAGGATTCCAGGTACTCAACGGAAGCATGGGGGAACGAGAAGGCATGGGGATGGCGAGAGGGGGCGTTGGTGAAAGTCGCGGAGGGCTGTCGCTCGGGCTTGCACCTTTTTCTGTAGACGAAGAGATGGCTGCTTCTAGCGGACACTTTGGGCAGGTTGCCCACGCGCCAGGCTCGGGAGTTTCTCTGCGACCCTTTCGGGGGGCATGGGCACCATGTCCCCGCCACGGAACTCGAATAGCTGCAGGGTGGCCAAAGGGGCCTGGTCCAGGCCGCGGCCCTTTTCGTCCACGACATGCAAATCGCCTGGCTGCGGCTTCGGTGCGAAAAGATCGGCGGTGTTTCGGGCGCGGATCAGTACAGAGCGTTTGTATCCATCATCGGTGCCTCCGAACTCTGGGACTACAAATATGGCCTGCCGCTCTTTGTCGAGCGACAGGGCAAAGCGGTACAGCGTGTCCCAATACGCCAGGTTGGGCCTGAGCGCCTGTTTCTCCTGCGCGTGCACACCTGCCAGGGCCGCAACAAGCGCTGCGCCTCCGACAAGGGCAAAAACCGGGCGCGTCTCTCGCGGCCAGACGACCGCCAGGCAGGCTGAAAACGCCACCCACGGCACGAACAGGTAGCGGTCCGGACTGTGAATTCCCGGAAAGGCCGTCAGCGGTATCAGCGGCAGCAGGACGATGCCCAAGGACACGAAGAACACAGGCGCATGGAGGCGGCGCTTCACGGCCGCAAGACACAGAAGGCCGAGAAATACAACGGCAAGGATGTTGCCGGGCGGTTTGGAGCCGAGGAGCAATTTGGGAACCCGGAGCAACTGGCGCAGGGCCTCGCTGGCATCGAAAACCCCTTGGCTGTAGCCGCCCACGAGGCGCCCAAGTAGCAGGTAGCGCCACCCTATGTAGACCAGTGCAATCAGCACAAACGGTATCAGAGCACGCACCCGTTGCTGCCGCGTGCCCACGGGCAGGAAGGGCAAGAGGACGACCAGGGGTACATAGACTTCCTTGCAGGTAGTCGCCAGCAGGTAGGCCAGGATCGACAGCCCCAGCCAGTATCCGCGCCCGCCTTTGAGATACCGAGTCCACCCCAGTATCGACAGCATGGCGAACACGAAGCCGGTCGCATAGTGCCCATGCATCAGGCCCGCCGCGATGTGGGCAGTGGGCTTGCCAAGCAACAGCGCAACGGCGCCGATCAGCGCGGGCAGGGGCTCCACCCACTCTCGCAACACGGCATAGAACAATGCGGCTCCCAGCCCCACGAGCAGCAGCAAGTGCGCGTAGTGGCCAGCGGCGGCCATGCCGAACAAGCTCAGGTTGATGTCGTAGAACAGCAGGTTCCATGGAGCGACATTGGCACTGGAGTGCCCCTGGGCAACGTGGGGCTCCAAGAAATATTGCCAGGGTGTGTATTGGGCGGCGTAGCTCAGGTGAGCGCCGTCATCCCAGCGCCAAGATCCCTGGAGTGATGCGCCATGCACCAGCAGGGTGAGCAGAGACAGAAGCAGTGTGGCGCTGAGACACTCGATCCAGGGGTGGCGGTCGATGTGTGCGCGCAGCGCGATACGCGCGGCTTTCAATGCTGGAGCATCCATTGTCAATGACGCAGGAAGCTGAGCGCTGCAGGCGTGTAGGGGCCAGGAGTGTGGGCGGCAGAAGGAGCATCGGCTGCAACGCGCGATAAACCGGTCTCGCGTGGTACCACCTCCTGTGCCCAGGGGCCCACACTGGGCTTGTCGGTAGCTCCACGCGATCCTCGGTTTTCGCACGTTTCGCTTCGATGCCTTCTGCCGCCCACACTCCTAGGCACATCACGCCCTCTGGTCAAAGTCTTCAGCAGCAGCAAGTCCGCACCGACCAGGGCCAGTGCAGAAATGGTGGAGCCGATGCAAGTCCTGGTGCAAAGCGGCGCCGCGGAGAAATTGATCGGCTGACTGCGCAAGAATTTCCCCCTCTTGTGCGGGCTATGCGCCCTGCAGCGCCAACCCCGCATGCTCGCGCAGCGGGTGGAAGTGGATCTTCGGAAACCGCTCTTGCGCCAGGCGCACGTCATACGGGCTGGTGCACAGGTAGGCCAGCGTGTCGGCCGCGTCGTGCGCCAGCCGCAGCGGGTAGGCGTCGGTGAACGCGCGCAGGTCGGCCGCGTTGTCGGCGGTGATCCAGCGCGCGCCGGTGTACTGGCAGCCTTCCAGGCGCACGTCGGCGTCGTACTCGGCCTTGAGGCGGTGCTGCACCACTTCAAACTGGAGCTGGCCTACGGCGCCCAGCAGCATGTTGCCGCCTGCGTCGGGCTTGAAGACCTGGATCGCGCCTTCCTCGCCCAGCTGGGCAAGGCCCTGCTGCAGCTGCTTGGTGCGCAAGGGGTTCTTGAGCACCACGGTCATGAACATCTCGGGTGCGAAGAACGGCAGGCCGGTGAACTGCAGGTTGGCACCATCGGTGACGGTGTCGCCCAGCTGCACGCCGCCGTGGGTGGTAAAGCCAATGATGTCGCCTGCGTAGGCTTCTTCGACGGCCTCGCGGCGTTGCGACATGAAGGTCACCACGCTGGTGGGGCGCAGCTCCTTGGAGGTGCGCTGCACCTTGAGCTTCATGCCCGGCGTGTATTTGCCCGAGGCCACGCGCACAAAGGCGATGCGGTCGCGGTGGTTGGCATCCATGTTGGCCTGCACCTTGAACACCACCCCGGCAAAGCCTTCGTCTTCGGGCTGGATGGTCTTCACGACGGGTTGCTTGTTGACTTCGAGCGTGCTCACGCGGGGGCCGGGGGGCGGGGCCATGTCCACCAGGGCGTCCAGCACTTCCATCACCCCGAAGTTGTTCACGCCGGAGCCGAAGAACACGGGGGTGAGCTTGCCAGCCAGGAAGGCTTCATGGTCCCACGCGGGCGATGCGCCCACGGCCAGTTCCATGCTCTCCAGCGCGGCGTCGAACTCGGCGCCAAAGCGTGCGCGCAGAGTCGCCTCGTCCGACAAGGGGATGGCCTCGAAGTCCTGTGGGCGGCGTTCGCTGCCGGACTCGAACACCGTCATGGTCTTGGTACGCAGGTTGATGATGCCGCCAAAGCTCTTGCCCTGGCCCACGGGCCAGGTCATGGGGCAGCAGGGCATGCCCAGCTCGCGCTCCACCTCGTCCATGATGTCCAGTGGGTCGCGCACTTCGCGGTCCATCTTGTTCACGAAGGTGATGATGGGCGTATCGCGCTGGCGGCAGACCTCGATCAGGCGGCGCGTCTGTGCTTCCACACCGTTGGCCGCGTCGATCACCATCAGGGCCGAGTCCACGGCGGTGAGCACGCGGTAGGTGTCTTCCGAGAAGTCCTTGTGGCCGGGCGTGTCGAGCAGGTTGATCACGTGCTCGCGGTACAGCATCTGCATCACCGAGCTGGCCACCGAGATGCCGCGCTGCTTTTCGATTTCCATCCAGTCGGAGGTGGCGTGGCGGCTGGCTTTGCGGCCCTTCACGGCACCGGCGATCTGGATCGCGCCCGAGAACAGCAGCAGCTTTTCCGTCAGCGTCGTCTTACCCGCGTCGGGGTGGGAAATGATGGCAAAGGTACGGCGGCGCCGGGTTTCTGGGGCGTAGGACACAGGGGGTTCCTGAATGGGATGGGTGCGGGGCAGAGCGCCCTGCGCAAGAATCTTCGGACCGGGACCGGCGTGGGACGCAGGGGCGGCAGTGGCGGGATTTTACTGTTCCGTGCAAGGCCGAGGACGGATTCATCCCGGGGCATGGCGCGGGGAATGCACTTGCTTTTATAATCCGCCGATCCGAGGAGCGTTGCAGCGTCCCCAGCACAGGCGGGGCGTGAGGCTCGGAGTCATCTAGCAACGACGCTCATCCACTTCTCGTGTGGTGAGCTTTTTCACTCCCGCGACCAGTGGTTTTTCAAACATGCTTTGGAGCAAGAAACCATCATGAACGCACGCGTCAACGCCCCGGTCAACACCGACTGCATCATTGCCGACATCGGCCTGGCCGCATGGGGCCGCAAAGAAATCCGCATCGCCGAAACCGAGATGCCCGGCCTCATGGCCATCCGCGAGGAATTCGCGCCCAAGCAGTCGCTCAAGGGCGCCCGCATCACGGGCTCGCTGCACATGACGATCCAGACCGCCGTGCTGATCGAGACTCTGCAGGCCCTGGGCGCTGAGGTGCGCTGGGCTTCTTGCAACATCTTCTCCACGCAAGATCACGCCGCCGCCGCCATTGCTGCCGCCGGTACGCCCGTGTTTGCCATCAAGGGCGAGACCCTGGCCGAGTACTGGGACTACACCCACCGCATTTTTGACTTTGGCCCCGCCGGCACCGAAGGCGAAGGCCCCAACCTGATCCTGGACGACGGCGGCGATGCCACGCTGCTGATGCACCTGGGCAAGCGCGCCGAAAAGGACGCCTCGCTGATCGCCAACCCCACCAGCGAAGAAGAAACCTGCCTGTTTGCCTCCATCAAGGCCAAGCTGGCTGAGGACCCGACCTGGTACAGCCGCAAGAGCGCCCAGATCATCGGCGTGACCGAAGAAACCACCACCGGCGTGCACCGCTTGAAGGAAATGTCGGCCAAGGGCTCGCTGATGTTCCGCGCCATCAACGTGAACGACTCGGTGACCAAGAGCAAGTTCGACAACCTGTACGGTTGCCGTGAATCGCTGGTGGACGGCATCAAGCGCGCCACCGACGTGATGATCGCTGGCAAGGTGGCCGTGGTGGCTGGCTATGGCGATGTGGGCAAGGGCAGCGCCCAGGCCCTGCGTGCACTGAGCGCCCAGGTGTGGGTGACCGAGATCGACCCCATCAACGCCCTGCAGGCCGCGATGGAAGGCTACAAGGTCGTGACGATGGAATACGCTGCCGACAAGGCCGATATCTTCGTGACCACCACCGGCAACAAGGACGTGATCCGCCACGAGCACATGCTGGCCATGAAGGACCAGGCCATCGTCTGCAACATCGGCCACTTCGACAACGAGATCCAGGTGGCGTCGCTGGAGCAGTACGAGTGGGAAGAGATCAAGCCCCAGGTGGACCACGTGATCTTCCCGGACGGCAAGCGCATCATCCTGCTGGCCAAGGGCCGCCTGGTGAACCTGGGCTGCGGAACGGGCCACCCCAGCTTCGTGATGTCGTCGAGCTTTGCCAACCAGACCATTGCCCAGATCGAGCTGTTCACCCACAGCGACTTCTACGAAAACGGCAAGGTCTACGTGTTGCCCAAGCACCTGGACGAAAAGGTGGCCCGCCTGCACCTCAAGAAGGTGGGCGCCATGCTGACCGAGCTGACCGACGAGCAGGCTGCCTACATCGGCGTGCCCAAGCAAGGCCCGTACAAGCCGGACACCTACCGCTATTGATCCCGCGCCCCAGGCGCATTGCGCGCCTTGGCGGCATGCCGCCGGGGCGCTGGTGGATCACTGCATCGTGGTTGCTACTATTGTGATAGCTGCTTGCGCTTTATGGATAAGCGCTGGAGGCTGATTTGACTCTTAAAGGATGAGCGCCATGCGTGCAGATGTATTTTTGGTGGAAGCGGGCCATGCGGCCACGCGCTCGCAAGCGCAGCGGCTGATTGCTGCGGGCGTGGAGTGGCGTCTGTCACCCCTGGCGCCCTGGCAGAAGGTGGCCAAGAACGGCGATGACATCCCGTCCGTGGCCGAGGTGAAGCTGCTGGACGATGCCGAGGCCAAGTACATCTCGCGCGGCGGCCTCAAGCTGGAAGGCGCCTTGTTGGCCACGGGGCTGTCCGTGGCCGGGCTGCGCTGCCTGGACGTGGGGCAGAGCACCGGCGGCTTTACCGATTGCCTGCTGCAGCAGGGCGCGGCGCAGGTCATCGGTGTGGACGTGGGCCATGGCCAACTGCACGAGCGGCTGCGCAGCGATCTGCGGGTGGTCTGCGTGGAGGGCGTGAACGCGCGCTCGCTGACCGCCCAGGCGCTGCAGGAAGCCTGCGAGCTGGCGCTCTCTGAAGTCGTCGAAGCCGACGAAGACAACGAAACCCAGCCCGAGGCGCCCTACAGCTGGATGCGCAACGGCGGCCTGGTGGACGAAGCCTACGACGACAGCGGCGACGCCAAGGACCAGGACATCGAAGCCTTCAAGTCCGAGCGCGCCCAGCGCGCCGAAGCCCGCGCGCAGGGCACACTGCCCGTCCAGCGCCGACGCCGCGCCGACTGCGCGGGGGTGGACACGACACCGGCGTTCGACCTGGTGACGGGGGACCTGTCCTTCATCTCGCTGACCCTGGTGCTGCCCGCCATCGCCGCATTCCTGCGCCCTGACGGCCACCTGCTCATGCTGGTCAAGCCGCAGTTTGAACTGCAGCCGGGCCAGGTGGGCAAGGGCGGTGTGGTGCGGGATGCCGCCCTGTATGCCGTGGTGGAAAAACGCATCCGCGACTGCTGCGCCGAACTGGGTCTGGCCGTACAGGCCTGGCTTGACAGCCCCATTCAGGGCGGCGACGGCAACCATGAATTTTTTGTTTATGCGAGGAGGGCACCATGATTGCTGCCAACGCCCAGGGCACCGGTTTTCCGGTGAGTTTCGAATTTTTTCCGCCCAAGACGCCCGAAGGTGCGGACAAGCTGCGGGCTGCGCGCCAGCAGCTGTATGCGCTGCACCCGGATTTCTGCTCGGTGACCTACGGCGCCGGTGGCTCCACGCAGGAGGGCACTTTTGGCACGGTGCGCGAAATCCTGGCCGAAGGTGTGAGCGCCGCCTCGCACTTCTCGTGCATTGGTGCCACACGCCAGTCCGTGCGCGAGCAGCTTGCCACGCTCAAGGCGATGGGCGTCAAACGCCTTGTTGCATTGCGTGGCGATCTGCCCAGCGGCTACGGCGCGGGCGGGGAGTTTCAGTACGCCAGTGACCTGGTGGCCTTCATCCGCGCGGAGACGGGCCGGGATTTCCACATCGAAGTGGCCGCCTACCCCGAGGTGCATCCCCAGGCCAAGTCGCCCGAGGCAGACCTGAACGCCTACATCGCCAAGGTTCAGGCGGGTGCGGACTCGGCCATCACCCAGTATTTCTACAACAGCGATGCGTATTTCCGCTTTGTGGAAGACACACAGCGCCTGGGCGCCAACGTGCCCGTGGTGCCCGGCATCATGCCCATCGGAAGCTCCACGCAGCTGATGCGTTTCTCGGACGCCTGCGGTGCCGAGATTCCCCGCTGGATCCGGCTGCGCCTGCAGGCGTTTGGCGACGACACGGCCAGCATCAAGGCTTTTGGGCTGGATGTGGTGACTGACCTGTGCGACCAGCTGCGCAGCGCGGGCGTACCCGCACTGCACTTCTACACCATGAACCAGAGTACGGCCACTCTGGAAATCTGCCGCCGCCTGGGGATCTGATGGCCACGGCGTGGCTACCATTAGCACTTTGCAACATTTGCAGGGGGATGGTGGTCATGGAACGAGCTGGGGTGGCGGTATGGTGTGCGCTGTATGTGTGGGTGTTGGGCATGTCGGGCGTTCAGGCGCAGACCCGCTACCACTGCCGGGACGATAGCGGGAACACCTTTGTCCTGTCGCGGCCGTGTCCTGACGGTGCCCGCACCACAGCCGCTGTGGCGGGGCCTGCCCCGGCGCAATATTCATCGCCACGTTATGACAGCTATTCGCCGGTGCGGTCATCGCCCGAAATCCCGGACCACCATCAGTATCTGAGCGCGCGCTGCCGGGCCCTGGATGAAAACATCCGGGGAGCGTATGGCCGGGGCATCAAGGCCGACGTGGTGGAAGGAATGCGGCGCGAATACCGGCGCGATTGCCGGGAGGAGGAGCAGGATGCGTACTCACGGCTTTCGGCGGAGCGCCGCCACCGCGACAAGCAGCGCCGGGAAGACGAAAAGTCTGCCCAGGTCGCAGCACAGGCTTCCAGGGAGCAGCAGGAGCGGCACGCCCAGCAATGCGCAGAGTCTCGCCGCATTCTTACCAACAAACGCGCCAGAACGGATTTGACGGATGGAGAGAAAAACGATCTGCGACGGTTTGAGGAAGCATTTCTGGAGCGCTGCAAGCGCTAGCGCCCACCTGCGGCTGCTGCCCCTGCTGGTTGCGGTCTGCTGTGCGTGGTTGCCTGCTGCGCAGGCAGAGGGGCCCGGTAACACCGCAGAGCCCTCCACCCCGAATGCCGTGGATGCCGCGTTGGCCGAGGCGGGGCTGCTGGATGAGGAGGTGCAACCTCTTGGTGAGCCCGTCGACGCTCCATGGGCTGCGCCTTCAGGGGAGTCTGCCCGGTACGAGGTGGCGCCCGAGACCGGACTCGCGTCCTGGTACGGGCCTGGGTTTCACCGGCGCAAGACGGCCAGTGGCGAGCGGTTTGACATGCACGCAATGACCGCTGCGCACCCCACCCTGGCCTTTGGCACATTCATCTGTGTGCGCAGCCAGATCACGGGCCGAGGGGTTGTGGTGCGCGTGAATGACCGGGGGCCCCATGCGCGGGGCCGGATCGTGGACTTGAGCCGTGCTGCGGCCATTGCCCTGGGGCTGCACGGTCTGGGGCTTAAGCCGGTGGAGGTGTTTCCTGTGGCCAATGGAGAATCGACCTGCCCTGAAGAGTGAGGACGCGGGGGCGGATGGGCCGTAAGAACGACCCGCCACTTGAACGCATCAGCCGCCTGATTCCAGGGTGTGCGTGGCGTGTTTGTCCTGGGCCAGCAATTCCACCATTTGTGGCAGTGCGGTTTTGAGCGCGGCCTTCAAGGTGAAGGGCGGGTTGATCAGAAACATGCCACTGGCTGGCAAGCCTGGACGCTTGACGTCGCCAGCAGCGTTTTCGGTGAGCTTGCTGTTCTTGACGGTCAGCGTGGCATGCAGCCAGCTCTTGCCTGCCTTGGTGGCCAGGGTCTTGAGACGGCGGGGCAGGTCGTGCGCCTCGGGGCGCGGGATGATGGGGTACCAAAAGGCGTACGTGCCGGTGGCAAAGCGCTTGAGCGAATCCGCCGCCATATCGAGCACCTTGGCATAGTCGCTCTTGATTTCATAGCTGGGATCGCACAGTACCAAAGCGCGGCGGGCCGGTGGAGGCAAGAATTTCTTGATCCCTTCGAACCCGTCTTCGTGCAGCACGGCCACTTGGCGGCCTGCTTCGAGCTGGGCCACGTTGCCCGCCAGGGCGCGCAGGTCGGTGGGATGCAGCTCAAAGAGCTTGAGTTTGTCGTGGTCGCGCAACAGGCGCTGGGTGATGAACGGGGAGCCTGGGTAAACCCGGAGCGTGTTGCCCTGGTTGAAGGCCCGGACCATGTCCACATAGGCCTGCAGGGCCGGCGTGAGGGCTGGGGCCGTGGGGGCAAACAGGCGGACGATGCCGTCTGCAGCTTCGCCGCTGGTGCTGGCGTAGTCGCCGTCGAGCCGGTACAGGCCCGCGCCCGCATGCGTGTCCAGCACGGTGAGGGCCGCGTCTTTCTCGGTAAGGTGTTGCAAGGCGGCGATCAAGACCGTGTGCTTGAGCACATCGGCATGGTTGCCTGCGTGGAAGGCGTGGCGATAACTGAACATGGCTCTATGGTAACGAGTGCGCCCTGTCGCCTCCCTGGGCCGGGTCGAGGGGGGGCTGCGCTGGGTGGCGTGCACCACAGAGGCCGGGTCATGGTTCCATGCGAATTTGTCATGGGCTGAGGGCGGCCAGGAATCATGGCGCGGCACAATCGGCGTATCTCTGACCAGGGTGTGTAACTTTTTTGGCAGACGGGAAGCCTTTTGTTTCTGTAGCGCGTGCTGGCATGCTTCATGATTGCGTTCGGAGCGGTGTTGGCACCCGTTCACCCACAATCTCTGTCGAAACAAGCCCGCACGCCACACCCTTTCCACCATGATCGCAAGTTCCAGCCAAGCCCCAGCCAGCGGTGTCAGCCATGTGGATGCGCTGCCGCCAGGCACCCGCCTCGCTGAGTTCGAGATCCTTGCGCTCCTGGGGGTTGGCGGGTTTGGCATGGTCTACAAGGCCTTTGACCACTCCCTGCACCGGGCCGTGGCGATCAAGGAATACATGCCTTCGGCGCTGGCGGGGCGTGCGCAGGGCCAGTCGCTCTGGGTGAGATCGTCGTCGGACCAGCAAACGTTCCAGGCCGGGCTGGCCTCTTTTGTGGGTGAGGCGCGCCTGCTGGCGCAGTTTGACCACCCTTCGCTGGTCAAGGTGTTCCGCTTCTGGGAGGCCAACAACACGGCCTACATGGTCATGCCCCTCTACAGCGGCATGACCTTCAAGCAGGCCCGTGCCCAGATGCGCACCCCGCCGCCCGAGATCTGGCTGCGCAAGGTGCTGTGGTCGGTGCTGGGTGCCCTGCGGGTGCTCCATGACGGTAAGACCCTGCATCGGGATATTTCGCCCGACAACATTTTTCTGCAGGACATCGGCCCCCCGGTGCTGCTCGACCTGGGCGCTGCCCGGCACGCGATCAACGACCAGGACCGCAAACACACCGCCGTCCTCAAGGTCAACTACGCGCCCATAGAGCAATATTCCGATGGCGACGAGGATCTGCGCCAGGGCCCCTGGAGCGACCTGTATTCCCTGGCTGCGGTGGTGCATGGCTGCTTGTGCAACGACACGCCGCTGCCTGCCACGTTGCGCTCCATCCGCGATCGCATGGTGTCGTTCTCCCGCGTGGCCAGAACCGTCAAGCGCCAGTTTGGCGTGGAGTATTCCGCGCCTTTCGTGGCGGCGATCGCGCAGTCGCTGGCGCTCAAGCCGGAGGACCGGCCGCAGAGCATCGACGCATTCCTGCAGCTCATGGAGATGACGTCTGCGCCGGAGGGGAGCGAGCACTTCGACTTCCGGAACGACCTGGGGGATATCTGGGTGGAGCCTGCCGATCAGCCGGGCCCGGGCTTGGTAACGCCCACGGTGGATGTGACCTCAGCACCCAGCATCGTGGCAGAGATGCACGCCCAGGCGCAGCGCGCCACCGGGAACGGAGTGGCCCACGAGGCCGGAGGGCGTGCCACTCCCGCGGGCGAAGCGAATGTTGGCGGAGACACCGTGATGCTGGGCGGCCCGGACACTGTGGCTGCCGATGCGGGTGATACGGTCTTCATCGACGCAGGAGACACGGTGGTGGTCGATGACTCCCGCTACGACGATCCCGCGGGCGACCCCAAGCTGGGGAACACCACCCGCCATGCGTCCGACCATCGACCACGGCCCCTGGAGCGGGAGATCGCCCGCCCCCACGGCAAGGCGGTGAAAACAACACGGCGCTCGCCGGTTGTGGTGTGGCTCGGGGTGGCTGTGGTGGCCGTGGTGGTTTCTGCCGCTGGCCTGCGCTGGGCCCAGAGCAGCAAGGCGCCGCAGGACGACATCATCACCGAGATGGCAGAGCCGCCCGCAGCGCCGCCACCTGCAGTGATGGAGACGGCGCTGCAGGACCCGGCCGCAGCGGCCTCTGCTGCTGTGGACGGCGCTGCGAGCGATACGGTGGCTGCTGCATCCATGCCTGCGCCAGCACTTGTCCCTGCTTCTGCTCCGCGCGCCCCCACTCGTGCGCGACGGGCCGCCCCTGAGCCGGCTCCGACCCCGATCGTGGTGCATGAGGAGCCGCCCCCGCCACCGCCCCCCGTGGTGGCCGAGCCCAAGCCCCGCCCGCCACCACCGCGTGTGCCCAGCCCGCAAGAGGCCTGTGCAGATGCCAATTTCCTCGCACGCCCCATGTGCATCCACCAGGAATGCCAGAAGCCGTCCCAGGCCAACCAGACCATCTGCGTGGAGAACCGCCGCCGCTACGAAGCCGACGAGCAGCGCCGCCGGCAGACCCCCAATTAGCCGTGGGCGAGGGGGCCGTGGGCTGCTTTCCGGCTACGGGCTTGCGCCACAGGCCTGCAAATTCGTATAATCGCAGGCTTCGCAGCGCTTTTGTGGTCCCGCGGCGAAGACTTTACGCCACCTAAGAGGCTTCCTTCAGAGAAGCACCGACCGTGGAAAAGGACCCGCCAAACCCTCTTTTGAAGAGAAAACTCATGACTACTACTTTCAGCGCAAAGCCCGCTGAGGTTGTGCACGAGTGGTTTGTGATTGACGCGACCGACAAGGTCCTCGGACGAGTAGCCAGCGAAGTTGCTCTCCGTTTGCGCGGCAAACACAAGGCCATTTACACGCCTCACGTCGATACCGGTGACTTCATCGTCATCATCAACGCCGCCCAGCTCAAGGTCACCGGCACCAAGTCCCTGGACAAGGTGTACTACCGCCACTCGGGTTACCCCGGCGGTATCACGGCCACGAACTTCCGAGACATGCAAGCCAAGCACCCCGGCCGCGCGCTGGAAAAGGCTGTCAAGGGCATGCTGCCCAAGGGCCCCCTTGGCTACGCGATGATCAAGAAACTCAAGGTGTACGGTGGTGCTGAGCATCCCCACACCGCCCAGCAGCCCAAAGTGCTGGAAATCTAAGGAGCCTTGAGATGATTGGTGAATGGAACAATGGCACCGGCCGTCGCAAGTCCAGCGTCGCCCGCGTGTTTCTGAAAAAAGGCTCCGGCAAGATCACGGTGAACGGCAAGGACATCCAGTCCTACTTCGGCCGCGAAACCTCGATCATGATTGCCAAGCAACCCCTGGCGTTGACCAACCATGTCGAAACCTTCGACATCCAGATCAACGTGCACGGCGGTGGTGAATCCGGTCAGGCTGGTGCTGCCCGCCACGGTATCACCCGTGCTTTGATCGACTACGACGCATCCCTCAAGCCCGTCCTGAGCCAAGCCGGCTTCGTGACGCGTGATGCCCGTGAAGTCGAGCGTAAGAAGGTCGGTCTGCATTCCGCACGCCGCGCCAAGCAGTTCTCCAAGCGTTAAGCTGGTTGGGCTCTGGAGGGATTGCCGCTTTCGGGCTGGCATCCTTCTCCCTGCGAAGCTTTCCTCGGACTGCTTTACAGAACAAAAAACCGCCTTCGGGCGGTTTTTTCGTTTAAGGTGCGCTCTTTTCTTCGAACCATCCTGATGTTTCACCCCTTCTCACCATGCGCCTTCGCCTTCTGCGCCGCCGACTGACGATCAGCGCCCCGAGGGTGGCCATCCGCAGTGCCTTGCCCTGGCCCCTTCGCTGGCTGGCCCTGGCTGTGGTTTTTGGTTTCTGTGCGGCGGTAGCGCTCTGGGCCTTTGAGTTTGGAAAATCCATCGCAGGGCTGGATACCGTCTCCCGTGACGAACTCCTGCAATTGCGGGCGGAAGTGGATCGCTTGCGGGCTGAGGGGCAAGAGCAACAGACGGTAGCCCATACGGCCGAGAGTCTTCTGGTGGCCGAGCGGGCTGCCAAGGAAAGCCTGATGGCGCAGGTTCGGCAGCTGGAGACCGACAACCGCACGCTGCGCGAAGACCTGGGGTTCTTTGAAAAGCTGATTCCCGCCGCAAAGGCTGAAGGGCTGGCGATCCGTAGTCTGCAGGCCGAGGTGCTGGGGGGAATGCAGCTGCGCTGGCAGGTCCTGGTGATCCAGGCGACGCGCAATGCCCCCGAATTCAATGGCCGGCTGGAACTGGTGCTGACGGGCACCCAGGATGGCAAGCCCTGGACCCAGACCCAACCAGCCCAGGGACAGCCGCTGCAGGTCAAGCAGTACCGGCGCATTGAGGGTGTGCTCGATCTGCCCCCCAGCGCCGTGGTAAAAACCGTGACCGCGCGCGTGCTGGAGGGCTCTGCGGTTCGCGCAGTGCAGGCGATGACCATCGACTAGTCCGGCGGCAGGGTTGGGAAGGCCCCTCCGGGGAGCCTCATCCAGCGTGCTGCAAGGCCCCATACAGCCCTGCGCCGGTCGTTGTGGCAGGCAGGGGTGATGTGTGCGGGGCTTCGCGCCGTAGCCGTTTTCCGTGGGCTTTCTGCCCCGTCGTTTTCCGTTTGTATGCTCCGGTTTGGAGCATGCGCATTGAGGAGTTTTCACCCATGTTTTCCCGCAAGAAGCAGCCACCGATCAAAAGCCTGATCGCCCAGGGCACCCGGATCGAGGGAGATGTGCACTTTGCCGAAGGCATGCGCATTGATGGCGAGGTGGTGGGGGACATCCGTGCGGGTTCGGAGCAGCCCAGCATCCTGGTGATTTCCGAGACGGCGCGCGTGGAGGGGGCGGTGCATGCCGACCATGTGATCGTCAATGGCCAGGTGGTGGGGCCTGTGCACGCTGCCGAACTGCTGGAGCTGCAGCCCAAGGCCAAGATCACCGGCAATGTGCACTACAAGGCGCTGGAGATGCACCAGGGCGCCGTGATTGCCGGGCAGATGTGCCCGGTGGCTGTGCTGGTGGAGGAAAAGCCCCCACTGAAGTTAGCGTCAAACGGGCAGTGAACTGAATTCCCGAGAAGACTGCAGTACTATTCACCGCAAACTTTGAACCCGGAGTACCCCATGAGCGCTGTTGCCGAAAACATCCAGACCGAAATGCCTGCCCCCATCCTGTTTACGGACAGTGCGGCGGCCAAGGTGGCGGACCTGATTGCCGAAGAGGGCAACCCTGACCTGAAACTGCGCGTTTTTGTGCAAGGTGGCGGTTGCTCGGGTTTTCAGTATGGCTTCACCTTTGATGAAATCACCAATGAAGACGACACCACCATGACGAAGAACGGTGTGTCGCTGTTGATCGATGCCATGAGCTACCAATACCTCGTCGGCGCCGAGATCGACTACAAGGAAGACCTGCAAGGGGCTCAGTTCGTTATCAAGAACCCCAATGCCACGACCACCTGCGGCTGTGGCTCCAGTTTCTCTGCCTGACACGGAGAGGGTAGGGGTCAGGTGGTACACACCGCTCTGTACCTGACCTCTGACCACGTAGCCGCCCGCATGGGCGGCTTTTGTTTTTTCAGGCTGGGTAAACAGCGCCCAGCACACGGGCTCCCGCAGCGCCGGTCACACTGGCCAGGTTGCCGGGCCGTCCGTGCAGCGCCTGCCGTGCCAGCCAGGCAAAGGCCGCCGCCTCCACCTGTAATGCGGGCAAGCCCAGGGTATCGGTGGCGGTGACCTGCACGCCAGGGCAGGCTGCCTGCAGCCGTGCCATCAAGTAGGCATTCAGTGCGCCACCGCCGCACACTGCCATCGTTTGGCTATTTCTTTTGTAGCTGTTTGCGCTTATTGCACATGCGCGGGCGGTGTATTCGGTCAGGGTCGCCTGTACGTCGGCAGGGTTTGCCTGTGCGAACGGCGCCAGGTGGTGTGCGAGCCATGCGGGGTTGAATAGATCGCGCCCCGTGCTCTTGGGGGGGGCTTGTGCAAAAAGGGTTCGTCCAGCAACGATGCCAGCAACTCCGGCAGCACCTTTCCGCTGGCGGCCCACGCGCCTCCTGCGTCGAAAGCCTGGCCGGTGTGCCGTTGGCACCAGTAGTCCATCAGCGCGTTGCCGGGGCCGCAGTCAAAGCCCAGCACACTGCCGTCGGCGCCCAGCACGCTGAGGTTGGAGATGCCGCCGATGTTGAGCACCAGCACGGTTTCACCCGCGCGGCCAAAAACCCCTTGGTGAAACGCTGGCACCAGGGGTGCACCCTGTCCACCTGCGGCCACGTCGCGACTGCGGAAATCGGCCACCACGGTGATGCCGGTGCGCTCCGCAAGCAGGGCAGGGTTGCCCAGTTGCAGGGTATAGCCCGTGCCATCAAATTCCCGGGGGCGGTGGCGCACCGTCTGCCCGTGGGCGCCGATGGCGCGGATGGAAGAGCCAGCCAGGCCGCTCTGTTCGAGCAGCGTCTGCACCACCTGCGCATACGCCTGTGACAAGGCGTTGCCCGCCAGCGCGGCGCGGTGCAATTCGTCAGTGCCCGAAGTGTTGAGGGCCATCAGTTCGGCTCGCAGTTCGGGCGCGAAGGGCGCGCTGGCATGGTGGGTGACCACGCAGTGCGAGCCGGAAAAATCGGCCAGCACCCCGTCGATGCCATCGAGCGATGTGCCCGACATCAGGCCGATGTACAGCTCGGATGCGCTCACAGGAGCCGTGTGGACTGTGAAGGCGTGGACGGAAGAGCCTCAGGTCCAGGGGCCCCAAAGCCCAGGCAAGCGGCGCGGCCGAGGCCAGCGGCCGCCGCGCAAGGGCCGCCGCGCCGCGTATGCGGCGCTTCGCTTGCGTGCGCTGGCGGCGCCCCCCTGTGGGGGGAAGGCGCGAAGCGACTCAGGGGGGGCTTCACTTCACTCTGCGCTGGCTTGTTCGATCTGTGCAGCGGCCGACAGCTGGATGCGCATGTTGGCCGCCAGGCGGTCAAACGCAGGGCGCGAGGCCTTTGAGACTGGCGCTGCCGCCTCGCTCTGGGCCACGATAGTCATGGGGTCTTGGTGCACGCCGTTGACGCGGAACTCAAAATGCAGGTGCGGGCCGGTGGCCCAGCCTGTGGCGCCCACGGCGCCCAGGTTCTGGCCTTGTTCGACCGACTGCCCTTGGCGCACATCGATGCGGCTCAGGTGGGCATACACGGTGACGTGCTGGTTGCGGTGCTTGACGAAGACCACATTGCCGAAACCGTTCTGCACGCCCGCAAACTCCACCACGCCATCGCCCACGGTGCGCACTGCGGTGCCGGTGGGCGCGGCGAAGTCGGTGCCCAGGTGGGCGCGCCAAGTCTTCAGGATGGGGTGCAGGCGCATCTTGAAGCCGCTGGTCACGCGCGAGAACTCGACCGGAGAGGTGAGGTACGCGCGGCGCATGCTTTCGCCGTCCAGCGTGTAGTAGGCGCCCTTGGCGGCACCGGGTTCCTGGAACCAGACGGCCTCATGGGTCTTGCCGTTATTCACGAACTCGGCGCTCAGAACGCGGCCACTGGACAGGGGCTCGCCATCGGCTTCCAGCGTTTCGTACACCACCGAGAAGCGGTCGCCCTTGCGCAGCGAACGGCGAAAGTCGATGTTGCCCGAGAACAGCTCGGCCATCTGCACGGCCACGGCGTCAGGGATGTTGGACGCATCGGTGGCGGCAAACAGCGAGCTGTGGATGATGCCGCCCGCCAGCCGACTGTTGGTCGTCATCTTGGCGGTTTCGATGCGCGTCGCAAACTTGTTGTCGCCCGTGCGCTCGACGATCAGGCGGCGGAAGTTGCCACTGTCGTCCGGCACCCAGCGCACCGTCAGGCGAATCAGGCGGTGGTCGTCGGTGGTTTCTGCCGACACGATCCGGCCGGTGCGGCCCAGCACATTTTGTCGCACAGGAGTGTCACCGCGCATGAACGCAGCGGCGGCCGGGTCGGCCACGCCCATGCGCTGCAGCAGCGACTCGGGGGTGTCGCTGCTGCGCACCTGTTCGGAGCGGAACAGCGAGAAGCCCGGGGCTTCCAGCTCGCCCAGCACGAGGTTCTCTGCCAGCGATTCAACGGGGTAGCTCACCATGCGCACCGGCAGCTCGGCCGGGTCCGGCGCAAAGGACGCCACGGCGAATGCGCCGCCACCACCCGTCAGCAGGATGGCTGCGACGGCGGCGGTGATGCGTTTGGGATGTTGTTGGATCGTGCGGGACAGCCGGTCAAGCAATGCCGAGCTGGCGGTGGTCAAGCCGTGAATCAATGGTCTATCCCCAGGGTGAGAGTGAATCCGTGACACTTCCCCGGCGCTGGCGCGGGGCAAGGCATGGAGCACAGACTGTCAGGCTGCAGCCGTTCGACAGAATGGTCAAAAACAAGTCGAAACAGCGGTCCCACTAGAATCCGCCTCAAGCAATGTGGGCTGAAGTATAGCGGTGCATGCTGTCTAGACATCCCAAAAAACCCTTATGAATCAATCTGCTGTTACAACAACCCCGGTCTCTGATGGTGTAAGACAGGCCCTCGAAATCTCCCTGCGTGGCGTGCAAGAGCTGCTGCCGCAGGACGAATGGGTCAAGAAGCTGGCGCGCTCGGAGGCCACAGGCCAGCCGCTGCGCATCAAACTCGGGCTCGATCCCACGGCTCCCGACATCCACATCGGCCACACGGTGGTGCTGAACAAGATGCGGCAATTGCAAGATCTGGGCCACCAGGTGATTTTCCTGATCGGGGACTTCACCAGCCTGATCGGCGACCCCTCGGGCCGCAACAGCACGCGCCCGCCGCTCACGCCCGAGCAGATCAAGGTAAACGCCGAGACCTATTACAAGCAGGCCAGCATGGTGCTGGACCCGGCCAAGACCGAGATTCGCTACAACAGCGAGTGGAGCGAACCCCTGGGCGCGAGCGGCATGATCCAGCTCGCCTCGCGCTACACCGTGGCGCGCATGATGGAGCGCGACGACTTCCACAAGCGCTTCACCACCGGCCAGTCCATCGCGGTGCACGAGTTTCTGTACCCGCTGATGCAGGGCTACGACTCGGTGGCGCTCAAGAGCGACCTGGAGCTGGGCGGCACGGACCAGAAGTTCAACCTGCTCATGGGCCGCCATCTGCAGCAGGAATATGGCCAGGAGCCGCAGTGTGTGCTCACCATGCCGCTGCTGGTGGGGCTGGATGGCGTGGACAAGATGTCCAAGTCCAAGAACAACTACATCGGCATTGCCGAAGAGGCGAACACCATGTTCGCCAAGGTGCTGTCCATCAGCGACACCCTGATGTGGGACTGGTACACGCTGCTGTCGTTCAAGAGCCTGGCCGAGATCGCCGCGCTCAAGGCCGAGGTGGAGGGCGGGCGAAACCCCAAGGATGCCAAGGTGATGCTGGCCAAGGAGATCACCACGCGCTTCCACAGCGCTGCAGCGGCTGATGCCGCCGAGCAGGACTTCACCAACCGCAGCAAGGGTGGCGTGCCGGACGAGATCCCCGAGGTGAGTCTGTCGGGCGCCCCGCTGGGCATCGGGGCGCTGCTCAAGCAGGCCAACCTGGCGCCGTCTGGCAGTGAGGCCAACCGCCTGATCGACGGCGGCGGCGTGCGTGTGGATGGCAGCGTGGTCAGCGACAAGGGCCTGAAGCTGGCCGCTGGCACCTACGTGGTGCAGGTGGGCAAGCGCAAGTTCGCAAGAGTGACTTTGTCCTGATTTTTAAGTCAGATTGGCTGTCAGCGCTTGTCAAATAAGCGCTGGAAGCTATCAAAATAGAAGCGCTGAAGCCGCAAGGCCCAGCGCTTTCTTCATCAGGCCCCGTCCAGGTTGTCGTTCAAATCCGGATCGGGCACATCGCCAATTGCCTGGCGGGTGGCCTCGGCCTGCACCTGCAGCCAGGCGCAGAAGGCCTTGATCTCCGGCCGCTGCGCGCTGCGTGGCCCCACCATGAGCCAATAGGCCAGCGGCGAGTCGATGCGGTGGCCGGGCAGCACCTCCACGAGGTCGCCAGCGGCCAGCGCATCGGCAATCAGCGGCATGCGTGCCAGCGCCAGGCCCTGGCCGGCCAGCGCGGCCTGCACGATCTGGTGGGCGTAGTTGAAGTACAGCCAACGCTGGGGTTGCAGCTTGGTCAGGTCGCGCGTGTCGAACCAGCGGCGCCAGCTCAGGTATTCCAGGTAGTGCGTGCGGTGGGCGTCGCCTGCCTCGATCAGGGTGAACTGCGCCACGTCGGCCGGCGTGCGCAGCGGTTTGCCGCTCTTGAGCAGCCAGGGGCTGGCCACCACGGCCAGTTGCTCGCCAAACAGGCGGATGCCGCCTTGCGTGGCGCCGGCGGGCATGGCGTAGCGCAGGGCCAGGTCCACGTCCGAGGTTTCCAGGTCCACCTGCACGTCGCTCGCATCAATGCGGATGTCGATGCCGGGGTTGTCGCGCTGAAACTCCTCCATGCGCGGGATCAGCCACATCGACGCAAAGCTGGCCCAGGTGGTGATGGCCACACTGCGTCGCCCGGCCGTCTGGCGTACCAGGCGCACAGCCGCGTCCATGCGCTCCAGCGCCGGGCCCACGGCACGCTGCAACTGCGCGCCCGCGCTGGTCAGCTCCACCGCGCGGGTGTGGCGCAGAAACAGGGGCACGCCCACTTCTTCCTCCAGCGCCTGGATCTGGCGGCTTACGGCCGACTGGGTGAGCGCCAGTTCGTCGGCGGCGGCGCGGAAGTTCAGGTGTTTGGCCACAGCCAGAAAGGCGCGCCAGTGCCCGGTGGCCACGGGGCGGGTGCGCAGAACAGCGGGGGAATATTCGGCAGAGGCCATGGCAGGTGTCCTGAAGACGATTCATGCGTTGACGGAATGAATAGCGTACCGCGTTTTCATTGGACTGTGTACGGCGCAAGGCGCACCATTCAGGCTCCTCAACACGTTTTACTGAAGCCAAGGAGCCTGTCATGTCCCCCCGCAACGTTCTGGAATCGCAACAATCCGTCCACGCCGCCCTGGCTGGCCGTCGTGCGGCCGGTTGCTGGAAACTGGCCACAGGCCGGGCCTTGTCGCTGCGTCCGCACACCCATGGTGTATTGCAGATTGCGCAGGGGCAGGTCTGGCTCACCCTGAGCGGGTCTTTGGCGGATTTGCCGGGTGCGGCGGCCGACCATGTGCTGCGGGTTGGGGAGCAATTGACCATTGCGCCGGGCCAGCATGTGGTGATGGAAGCCTGGAACCCCCGGGGCAACGCTGAGGCCGTCGCTTTCCGCTGGGACAGCGTGGTGGCACCGGCCACGGCGCAGCCCGCCAGCCTGGCCGCCCGCGACTGGGAATGTGGCGTGGTGCAGCCGCTGCGCGACCTGGTGCAGTCACTGGGGCAAGGCGGGCGCGCCCTGGGTGCGGCGCTGGCCGATGTGACGGGCGCAGGCGGCCGGTTTGCCGCCGGTCTGGCCCGGTTTGCTCTGCATCGGATAGCAGCACCGCTACAGCGCAAACCAGCTTGAAGCGTATATGCAGGAAAAGCATCAATAGGTGCCGTGCTTTTCATTGGACGTTGTTCTGCAAGCCGCGCACCATACGGTCTTATTAGGGTTTACCCGGAGAACATCATGACAACCTCTTACGCTCTTCATCTGTTTGCATCTTCGCGCGCTGTGGCCGCCGCAGCCGGTGGCACCGGCACCGTGGCTGCAGGGGCTGCAGTCACCCTGGCCCCCAAGGCCGCGATGGTCCTGCGCATTGCGGAAGGCCAAGCCTGGGTCACCCTCGGACAGGGCCTGGGCGACAGCAGCGACCTGTTCCTGTGCGCTGGGCAGTCGCTGCCCGTGGCCGCGGGCCAGTCTGTGGTGGTCGAGCCGCTGAACGGCCGCCGTCTGCAGTACCGCTGGGTGGATGGCGATGCCGCCAGTGCCCGCCCCGCATCCTGGTGGCGTCGTGCGTCCGTTGGCAACGGGGCTCCCGCCTGGGGCGATGCCTGCTGCGCCTGACCTGATCTGAGGCGCTCGGTAGCCTCGGTTGGGGTGTGGGGTTAGAGTAAAAAGAGCTGCTAGCGCTTGTCCATCAAGCGGTAGCAGCTCTTTTTTTGATAGCGAACGGGACAAGCACCAGGCCGTCAGCGCGGGTCTTCACCCAACAGCCCGATCAGCTGGGTCTGCAGCGTCGTCAGCAGTTCATCCGACAACGCGGGCTGCGCCGCAGCGGTGGCTCGGGCCAGCACCAGCCCGCCGACCATCGTGGCCAGGACTTGCATGGCGCGCGCTCGGTCTTGTGGCGGTATGGGGGCGCTGCCCGCCCCGGCACTGCTGTCTGCCAGCAACTGCGCAAAACGCTCGATATTGCGCTCAATGCCCTGGGCAAACACTTCGGATAGCTCGCCGCCCGCCCGCGCAGCGTCCACCGCCAGGGCTGCGGCCGGGCAGCCCGAGCCCGGCGAATCGCGGTGCTGGGGCGAGAGGTAGCTCTTTATGCGCTCGCCGATGGTGGTGTTCGGGGTGGCGCCGTCCAGCGGGGCGATGGACCAGTCGAACGCTCTCGCACACGCCTCCTGCACCAGCGCGTCCTTGGACGCGAAATGCCGGTACAGCCCGCCATGGGTGAGCCCGGCATCGCGCGTGATGTCGGCCACGCCCACGCCGGTCAGCCCCCGCTCGCGGTACAGGCGGGAGGCTGCGTCCAGGATGCCCTGCCGGTTCTCTGCGGCCTGTGCTTTGGAAACCTTCATGGGAGCCTCTTATTGATTGCGAGCGTACGCAAAAAGCAGTTGTGCCTTTATGATGATGGCTGCAATCATAAAGGCGCGGGCCCTTTCCGCGCGTCGCTGCAGCACCCCAGAACCGGTTCTTGGTGCTGCGCCCAATTTGTCTGACGAGGTGAATGCATGAAAAAAATGATCCCTGGCGGCCGTGGTGCCGAGGTGTGGAGTGGTTTGTGCTGCGACAAGGCGGTGGCCTGATGCGGCGCGTTGTGGTCACGGGCATGGGCCTGGTGTCGCCGCTGGGCTGCGGCGTGGAACTGGTCTGGCAGCGCCTGCTGGCCGGGCGCTCGGGCCTCTCACGCCTGCCGGACGCGGTCACGGACGGCATTGCCGCCAAGGTGGCGGGGCAGGTGCCGGATGTGGCGCAAGACCCCGAAGGCGGCTGGGATGTGGACGCCGTCGTCTCGTCCAAGGACCAGCGCAAGATGGACCGCTTCATCCCCTTTGCGCTGGGCGCGGCGCAGCAGGCGCTGGCGCAGGCCGGCTGGCCGCCCGCCGATGAGCGTGCGCGCGAGCGCACGGCCACGGTGATCGCTTCGGGCATTGGCGGCTTTGGCGCGATTGCCGAGGCGGTGCGCACCACCGACACGCGCGGCCCGCAGCGCCTGTCGCCGTTCACGGTGCCCTCCTTCCTCGTCAATCTGGCGGCAGGGCAGGTGTCGATTCGCCATGGCCTCAAGGGGCCGCTGGGGGCGCCGGTCACCGCCTGCGCCGCCAGCGTGCAGGCGATTGGCGATGCCGCGCGCCTGATTCGCAGCGGCGAGGCCGATGTGGCCCTGTGCGGCGGTAGCGAGGCGGCCATTGACCGCGTGAGCCTGGGCGGCTTTGCAGCGGCCAAGGCGCTCGGCACGGCGTTCAATGACACCCCCGAGCAGGCATCGCGCCCCTTCGATGCGCAGCGCGACGGCTTTGTGATGGGCGAGGGCGCGGGCATGCTGGTGATCGAGGCGCTGGACCATGCCCTCGCGCGCGGCGCCACGCCGCTGGCCGAGCTGGTGGGCTACGGCACGTCGGCCGACGCGTACCACATCACCTCCGGCCCCGAAGACGGTGACGGCGCAGCGCGCAGCATGCTGGCAGCGCTGGCGCAGGCAGGCCTCACGGCGCAGGACGTGCAGCATCTGAACGCCCACGCCACGTCCACCGGCGTGGGTGACCGGGGCGAGCTGGCGGCCATTCGCCGTGTGTTTGGCGCGGGGTCCCAGGTGGCCATCAGTTCCACCAAGTCGGCCACAGGCCATCTGCTGGGGGCGGCGGGCGCGGTGGCCGCCATCTTCACCACGTTGGCGCTGCGCGACCAGGTGGTGCCGGGCACGCTGAACCTGCACACGCCCGATGCGTTGGCCGAGGGGCTGGACCTGGTAGCGCTGCGGCCCCGGCCCATGGCGCTCTCCCACGCCATGCTCAACGGGTTTGGTTTTGGCGGCGTGAACGCCACGCTGGTCCTGCGGCGCTGGCCGGTAGCCGCTTGACGTCTGGTGCCTGCCCCGTGCTGTGGGGGGAGCGATCTCAGTGGACGAGTTCGCCCCGCACGGCCTCGAAGGCGGCCAGGGCTGCTTCCCCATCCAATTTCTCCATGCGGGCGAGTGCATCCTCGTCTTCCACGGTGCTGAATGCCAGACTGAAGTGCTGAAAACGCCGGCCCGCCAGCGGGCCGTGGTGCAGCACCTCGACGTTGACATGGCGGGGGTCGTTGCGGATGCGTTCGATGAGTTTGAGCACCGCCTTCTGCGGACCTTCGAGCTGCTGGCAAAAACGCTGGCCGTCAAAAATCAGCAATCCCGTCACGTCCAGCTCCGCGTTGACCTGGCGCGCTCGCCCGGCAATCTCGGCCACCACGCTCAGCGGTTGCTCGGGGGCGAGGGTGCTCACGTAGAGGACCTCGTAAAGGGCGGGGGATACGTTCATAAGTGAGGCCCAATGTAGGGGGCACACGGCGGTTGCACAATGTCAAAAGACATAGATGTAACTGCTGCGCCACCCGGCGCGTTGTGGTGCTGTCGCCAAATGTGAATCGATGAGAATTGCGCCACCATGAACGCCACCCTGCCCGCCCATGTCTGCCCCCCAACGTGCCACGATTGCAGATTGCGCAAGACCGGCGCCTTCACCGCCGTGAAGCCCGAGGTGCTGGACTTCATTGAAGGCTTTCGCACCGACAGCCTGGCCGTGGAAGCAGGCGGCGCGCTGGTGCGCGAAAACCAGACCAACGCCAAGCTGTTCACGCTGTATTCGGGCTGGGCCTTTCGCTACAAGACCATGAGCGACGGGCGCCGCCAGATCCTCAATTTTTTGCTGCCTGGCGACCTGGTAGGCCTGCAGCAGGAGTTTGGCGATGTCTCCACCCATGGCATCGAGGCGCTGACCGATTGTTCGCTGTGTGTGTTCCAGAACGACAGCCTGTGGGCGCTGTTTCGCGAGCACCCGCGCCTGGGCTACGACATCACCTGGCTGTCGGCCCACGAAGAAGGCCATGTGGACGACAACCTGCTTACCGCCGGCCGCCGCAACGCCACCGAGCGCGTGGCCATGCTGCTCATGCACCTGTACCGGCGGCTCGACCGCATCGGGCTGGTGGAGGACGGCACAGTGGCGTTCCCGCTCAACCAGCAGCACATTGCCGACGCCCTGGGGCTGTCGCTGGTGCACACCAACAAGACGCTGCGGCGCCTGTCGCTGCTGGGCCTGCACGAGCTGAAGAACGGCCGCTTGCGCCTGCTCAACACCCGGGCTCTCGCGCGCATCGCCGAGTACTACGACACGCCGCCCCGGCTAATGCCGTTGCTGTAAAACGCTGTCTGCTGCGGCAGAAATCTGAGAGAAATTGCCTCTAGCGCTTGATAGATAAGCGTGAATAGCTATTGTTTTAATAGCTTTTTGCGCCCAGCGGGCTGCAGCCGATAATCCACGCCATGCCCGCGCGCCGGGCTTTTGCAGCGCCCACCCATCTCCTCTTTCATGACCTCACTCGACATCCTCATCATGGCGGCCGGCAAAGGCACGCGCATGAAAAGCCGCCTGCCCAAGGTCCTGCAGCGCTTGGCCGGGAGGCCGCTGCTGCACCATGTGCTGGACCAGGCCGCGCACCTGCAGGCGCGCAGCGCCATCGTCATCACCGGCCACGGTGCTACAGAAGTAGAAGCAGCTACCGCAGGTGCAGCAGGCGCTGGCGCCTCTTTTGACCTCAAATTCGTGCGCCAGGAACCCCAGCTGGGCACGGGCCACGCGGTGCAGCAGGCCGTGCCGCACCTGCGCGATGACGGCACGGTGGTGGTGCTGTCGGGCGATGTGCCGCTGACCCAGGCCGACACCCTGCGCGCCCTGGTGGCTGCCAGCGGTGGCGAGCGGCTGGCGCTGCTGACGGTGACCCTGCCCGACCCCACCGGTTATGGCCGCATCGTGCGCAATACATCGGATGCCGTGCAAGGCATCGTCGAACACAAGGATGCGAGCGACGCCCAGCGCGCCATCACCGAGGTCTACAGCGGCATCATGGCCGTGCCCGCACGGTTGCTCACGCCCTGGCTGGCGCGGCTCACCAACAACAACGCCCAGGGCGAGTACTACCTGACCGACATCGTCGCCATGGCCGTGGCCGATGGTGTGCCCGTGGTGGCCCACCGCATCACTGACGCGCTGCAGGTGGCAGGCGTGAACAGCCCGCTGCAGCTGGCCGAGCTGGAGCGCGCGCACCAACTGCGCCAGGCGCGGGCGCTGATGGAGCAGGGCGTGCGCCTGGCCGACCCCGCCCGCTTTGACCTGCGCGACGATACCCGCAGCGGCGTGCGCGGCGAACTGGTCTGCGGGCAGGACGTGGAGATCGACGTGAACTGCGTCTTCACTGGCCGTGTGGAGCTGGGCGAGGGTGTGAGCATTGGCGCCAACTGCTGCATTGCCAACGCACGCATCGCAGCAGGCGCGGTGATCCACCCCTACACCCACATCGACGGCGAAAAGCTGGGCGCCACCGTGGGCGAGGGCGCGCTGATCGGCCCCTTTGCCCGCCTGCGCCCCGGCGCCCAACTGGGCCGCGCGGTGCACATTGGCAACTTTGTGGAAGTGAAGAACAGCACCCTGGCCGACGGCGCCAAGGCCAACCACCTGGCCTACCTGGGCGACGCCACGGTGGGTGAACGCGTGAACTACGGCGCAGGCAGCATCACCGCCAACTACGACGGCGCCAACAAGCATCGCACGGTGATCGAGGCCGATGTGCATGTGGGCAGCAACTGCGTGCTGGTGGCACCGGTCACGATTGGCGCGGGGGGCACGGTGGGTGGTGGCAGCACCATCACCAAGAGCACGGCGCCGGGGGCGCTGAGTGTGGCGCGGGGCAAGCAGGTGAGCATTGCCAACTGGACTCGCCCCGCCAAACAGCCCAAGCCATGAACGAACCAGACGCCAGCGCCGGGGACGAGCTGCAGCAATTGCAGGGATTGCGCGCCGCGCTGGCCCGCAGCCAGCAGCAGGTGGCCGACATGGCCGCTGCGCAAGAGGAGTTCTTGCGTGCCGTGTCGCACGACCTGCGCGCGCCGCTGCGGCACGTGACGTCGTACGGCACGCTGGTGCGCGAGGTGCTGGGCGACCTGCCGCCCGAGGTGCTGCGGAGCGCCGAGGTGCAGGAGGCGCTGGGTTTTCTGGCCACGATGGACCAGTCTGCCCGGCGCATGGGGCTGATGATCGACGGCCTGCAAGCCCTGGTGCGCGCCAGCCGCGCGCCGCTGCGCCTGCAGCCTGTGCCGCTGGGCAGTGCCATCGCCCAGGCGCGCGCCGCGCTGGCCGCTGCCGAGGCCGGGCGGGCGGTGGAGTGGCGCATTGCGTCGGATTTGCCCACTCTGCAGGCGGACCCCACGCTGCTGCAGGAGCTGCTGGTGCAAGTGTTGGGCAATGCCCTCAAGTTCACCCGCCCCGTGGCGCACGCGTGCATCACGGTGTCGGCGGATGCGGCACCCGCAGGCCAGGTGGCTTTTACGGTGCAAGACAACGGCGTGGGCTTTGACCCCGCGCGCGCGGGCAGCTTGTTCGGCGTGTTCCAGCGCCTGCACCGCGAGACGGAGTTTGACGGCGTGGGCGCGGGGCTGGCGCTGTGCCGCGCGTTGGCGCAGCGCCATGGCGCGCAGATCAGTGCCACGGCGGTGCCGGGCGGTGGCTGCACGGTGCGCGTGTGCTGGCCGGCGTGAGCAAAGATTTGATAATTTGCTATTAAAAATATAGCTATTTGCGCTTGATGGATAAGCGCTGGCGGCAATTTTTATGCTGATTCCTGTGGCCCGCGGCGTTGTCAGCGCCCCGGGCTCAGCAGGTGCAGCAAACCCCCTCCGGGTTCAATGGGTCTGCACCACCGGCGCCGGTGGTGCCGCGTGGGATGTCTGCGCTTCATGGTCTGCCACCTGGTTGCGCCCGGCGTTTTTGGCGCGGTACAGGGCGGCGTCGGCGTCGTTGATCCACTCGCGCAGGCCCGCCTGGTGGGGCGCGGCTTGTGCCAGGCCGATGCTGCTGGTGAGGTGCAAATCAGGCTGGTCGCGCAGGTGCAGGGCCGCGATGCGGCTGCGAATGCGCTCGGCGATGGCCAGCGCATCGGCTGCGCGGGTGCCGCTGAGCACCACCGCAAATTCGTCCCCGCCGTAGCGGCCTGCGTGGTCGTGTGCGCGCACGCAGTCCAGGATCACCTGGCCCACGGCGTGGATCACTTCGTCCCCCACGGTGTGGCCGTGCAGGTCGTTGATGGACTTGAAGTGGTCGATGTCGATCATCAGCAGGCAGGCGGGGCTGCCGCTGGCGTGAAACCGCTCCAGGCTGAGCTTGGCCTGGTCCTGCCAGTGGCTGCGGGCCACCAGGCCGGTCTGGGCGTCGGTGCGGCGCAGGCTCTCCAGCTCGCGGTTTTGCCGCGCCACCGTGCGGATCAGCCGGTAGCTGGACGTGCTGACCGCCAACCCATGCACGATGAGCAGGGGCAGGGTGCACACCACCACCAGCAGCGAGCTTTCCAGGCGCGGCTCGGGCCGCAGCAGCAAGGTCGTCAGCAGGCACATGCCCGCCATGCCGGGCAGGGAGTGCAGCCACAGGCGTTTGATGCCAGTGCTGAACTTGTCGTAGGTGGTGATGAGGGCCATCACCACGCAGGGCAGCAGGTTGAAGTGCAGCAGCGGCACCCACATGCCAGCGATGGCCGAGTCGATCAGCAGATTGCGCACTTCGGCCCGGTAGGGATCGGCGCTGTGCCGGGCCAGCAGGTAGGCCAGCTGGGGCCAGACCAGCGCGGTGACCCCCAGCAACCACCACATCCACGCTGGAGAGTTGTTGTCGTGCAGAACACTGCCCAGCAACACGGCACCCAGGCCCATGCCCAGCATGCGCAACGGGTAGATGCGGCGGTAGGTCAGCCGCTCCGACGCGGGGCCTATGCCGCCGTGGCGGCGGTAAGAAGCAGGCTGTGGATCGTTCGCGGAGGGCATGGTGGCACGGGGCGGCGAATGTGGTGTGCTGGAACCGGTTCTGGGCTGCTACACCGCAGGCGCCAGCGCTGGCTCCATGCACCCCGCCACGCGGTTGCGCCCACCGTTTTTGGCGGCATACAGCGCGGCGTCGGCGGCGTCGATCCAGGCGCGCAGGTTGCTGTGGCGGTGGTCGGCGGGGGCTACGCCGATGCTGCTGGTGATGCGCACGCCGGGCAGGCTGCGCAGGCGCACGCCTTCGGTTTGCTCGCGGATGCGGTGGGCAATGGCCAGCGCGTCCTTGGCGAGCATGCCCGGCAGCACGATGGAAAATTCATCGCCGCCGTAGCGCCCGGCGCAGTCGCCCGCGCGCACGTTGCCGCGTACCACATGGGCCAGCGCGCGGATCACCTCGTCACCCACGGTGTGGCCATGGGCGTCGTTGATTTCCTTGAAATGGTCAATGTCCAGCATCAGCATGCAGGCGGGTTCGTTGCTGGCGTGGTGGCGGCGCAGCGCCGCCTCGGCCTGCTCTTGCCAGTGGCCGCGCCCGAACAGGCCCGTGAGCGCATCCACGCGCCGCAGTTCGTCCAGCATCTGGTTGTGCCGTGCCGACTGGCGGATGAGCTGGTAGCTGACCATGCTGACCGACAGCGTGTGCAGCGCCATCACCGGCAGGCAGGCAACCATGACCCGCATGGAGGTTTCCGGCGCCCAGTGCAGGCCGGCCAGCGCCGCGCCCGCCAGCCCCCCGACCAGCATGGCGGGCAGCGCACGCGCCCACAGCCCGCGGATGCCGGTGGTGATCTTGTCCACCATGGTCAGTGTCAGCAGCAACACGCTGGGCAGCAGGTTGAAGTGCATCAACGGCACAAAGCTGGCGGCCAGGGCAGAGTCAATGAGCAGGTTGCGGGTTTCGGCGCGGTAGGGGTCGGCGCTGTGCCGTGTGATCAGGTAGGCCACATGGGGCCACACAAAAGCAGGCAGCACCATGGCCAGCCAGGCGGAGACGCTGGCGTGGCGCTCCCACAGCACCACGCCCACCACCATGCCACCGAGCCCCATGCCCAGAATGCGCAGGGGGTAGATGCGGCGGGGCATCTGGCGGCGGGGTGTGGGCATGGATGGATAGGGTGATGCCGCTCGTGCTGCGCTCTGGTGGGGGCGGGCTCGCGAAAGGGCTGGGGGGAGCTTACATGCCCCTGTGGGGCGATGCCAGCATGAAATGACCAGGTGCTGCGGCGTGGCCCCCCAGTGTTCCGTCGTGCTCTGCTGCGTTCAACGGCCTTTCAGGTGCCGCAGCTGCTGACGCAGGGCGGTGACTTCCTCGATCAGGTCGGCCGTGAGCGCGGCCAGGTGCGGGTCGGCGTCGAAGGTGAGTTCCAGGTGGGCAATGCGCCGGGCGCGCACCACGGTGGCCCCGCTGAAGCGCCAGGCCGAGCGGTCGCCTTCGCCTTCGGTGCCAGCCTGCAGCAGCCCCTCCTGCAGCCGCGCGGCCACCCAGTCGGCATCCATGCGGCAGGCGCGGGCCAGGGCGTCCAGCGTGAGGGCGGCGCTGCCATCGTCGAGCAGTTCTGCGGGGGGCGTGGGGGAGTGGGCGCTCATGGCTGGGCTCCTTGCGCAGCGCGCGGGTTGTAGTGGGGAAAGGCCTGGGCCAGCGCGGCGTACGCAGCGCGTTCGGCATCGGTGGTGGCCGGTGGCAGGGCCATGTGCAGTTCCAGATAGAGGTCACCCGGTGGTGTGCCCGGGATGCCCCGGCCCTTGAGGCGCAGCTTGCGCCCCGCCTTCCAGCCTGCAGGCACCGCCACCTCGATGACCGAGCCGCCCGGCGTGCCCACCTCGACCGAGGCGCCCAGGGCTGTCTCCCAGGGGGCTACCACCAGCGGCTGGTAGACATCGCGGCCCTCCGCGCGCCAGCGCGGGTCGGGCTTGAACAGCACCTCCAGAAACAAATCGCCCGCCGGTGCGCCACCCCAGCCCGGGCTGCCCTGGCCAGCCAGGCGGATGAGCTGGCCTTCGCGCACGCCCTGCGGGATCTTGACGGCCAGGTGGCGCTCGTCGCGCACCAGCGATCCGTCATCGGCCTGGTGCGCGCTTTGCAGCGTGAGGGTGCGTTCGGCGCCCTGGTAGGCGTCGGTCAGGTCCAGCTCGATGCGGGCGTGGTGGTCTGCGCCGCGCTGGGTGGGGGGCGGTCTTCCGCTGGTGTGTTCGCTGCGCCCGGCGCCACGCGCCCGGGCGGCACGGCCAAACAGCTGTTCAAAGAAGTCGCTGTAGTCGCCCGGAGCGCCACCTGGGCCGCCATGGGTGCCCGCGCCGTCCGAAAACTCGAACCCCGCATCCCAGTGCGGGGGCGGGCGGAAGTCCTGCCCCGGCTGCATGCGCGGTTCTTGCGCAAGGCGGTCGTAGGCGGCGCGTTTTTCCGGGTCGGAGAGCACCGCGTTGGCCTCGTTCACCGCCGTCATGCGTGCCACGGCGTCGGGCTCTTTGCTCACGTCGGGGTGGTATTTGCGCGCCAGCTTGCGGTAGGCCTTCTTGATCTCGTCGGCCGTGGCGGTGGGGCTGACCCCCAGCGTCTGGTAGTAGTCCTTGAACTCCATGCGGCGTGGCTCCTGCAGGGGGCGTTGGCAACATGCGCGGCGCACACCCTGTGTATCCAGACACTCTATGCCGATGCGGTGGGAAGGCAAGAGGACAACGACACACAAAGAGTTGAATGTCGATGTGCTACTGAATTAATAGCTGCTTGCGATTACTGCTCAAGCGCTATAGGCACTTTTGTGCAAAATTTTGCCCTGCGGGTTGCAAAGAAGGCCTTCACGTTGCGCACATTGGCATCGCCCGTGAACAGGCGCTGCGACAGCGCCAGGTACCCCGGCATGTCCCGCGTGTGCACCACCAGCACAAAGTCCGGCCCGGGCGACACGCGCCAGCATTGCTGCACGGCGTCGTCGGCCACGGCGCGGGCTTCGAACGCGTCAAGCTGTTCGGCGCCTTGGCGGTCCAGCGACACCTCGACGATGCAGGCCAGCCCGTGGCCCTGAATGGCTGCCAGCCGGTCGGGCTGCAGGATGGCCACCTGGCGCTCGATCAGACCGGCATCGTGCAGGCGCTTGACGCGGCGCAGACAGGTGGGCGGGGAGACATGCACCTGTTCGGCCAGGGACTGGTTGCTTTGGGCGGCGTCGGTCTGGAGCAGGTTGAGAAGCTGCAGGTCGGTGGAGTCGAGCGATATGGATTCCATGGATTGCTATTAATTGAATGAAAATTTCATGCGTTGTGTTTTATGAAATTTAAGTTCAATTTCATTGAAATATCAATCAATAATTTTTCTCGATGCTGCTTACGATCCGCCCATCGAATCCAACCCAAGGGCAAACACCATGTGCGGCATCGTCGGCGCGGTCTCCACGCGCAACATCGTTCCCATCCTCGTCCAGGGCCTGCAGCGGCTTGAATACCGGGGCTATGACTCCTGCGGCGTGGCGGTACATGCCTCCAGCCTCGATGCAGCGCGCCCGGCGGGCCTGCAGCGCGCCCGCAGCACCGCCCGCGTGGCTGAGTTGCTGGAGCAGGTGACCACCGAACACATCGACGGCGCCACCGGCATTGCCCACACCCGCTGGGCCACCCATGGCGCGCCCGCCGTGCACAACGCCCACCCGCACTTCAGCCACGGCACTGGCGCAGACGCGCAGGCCCAAAGCGCAGGCCGCGTGGCCCTGGTGCACAACGGCATCATTGAAAACCACGAAGAACTGCGCAAGGCGCTGCAGGCACGCGGCTATGTGTTTGTGAGCCAGACCGACACCGAAGTCATCGCCCACCTGGTGGACAGCCACTACAGCGGCGACCTGTTCGACGCCGTGCAGGCCACCGTGGCTGAGCTGCATGGCGCCTACGCCATTGCCGTGATGCACAAGGACGAACCGCACCGTGTGGTGGGTGCACGCGCCGGTTCGCCGCTGATCCTGGGGGTTGGAAACGGGGGCACAGAGCACTTTCTGGCCAGCGATGCCATGGCCCTGGCGGGCGTCACCGACCAGATCGTTTATCTGGAAGAGGGTGACCTGGTGGACCTGCAGCTGGGCCGCTACTGGATCGTGCGCAAGGACGGTGCCGCACTCACGCCCGAACAGCGCCCCGTGCGCACCGTGCTGGCCCACAGCGGCGCGGCCGAGCTGGGCCCCTACCGCCACTACATGCAAAAGGAAATCTTCGAGCAACCGCGTGCCATCGCCGACACGCTCGAAGGCCTGGCCGGCATCGTGCCCGAGCTGTTCGACGGCGCGGGCCAGCATGGCGAACCTGGCGCCGCCGCGTGGCGGGTGTTCAAGGAAATCGACAGCGTGTTGATCCTGGCCTGCGGCACCAGCTATTACAGCGGCTGCACCGCCAAATACTGGCTCGAAGACATCGCGGGCATCCCCACGCAAGTCGAGGTGGCCAGTGAATACCGCTACCGCACCAGCGTGCCCAACCCACGCACCCTGGTTGTCACCATCAGCCAGTCTGGCGAGACCGCTGACACCCTGGCCGCGTTGCGCCACGCGCAGAGCCTGGGCATGCAGCACACGCTGACCATCTGCAACGTGGCCACCAGCGCCATGGTGCGCGAATGCAAGCTGGCGTACATCACGCGCGCCGGTGTCGAGATCGGTGTGGCCAGCACCAAGGCCTTCACCACCCAGCTGGCAGGCTTGTTTTTACTGACGCTGGCGCTGGCCCAATCCAAAGGCCGTTTGAGCGATGAGCAAGAAGCCGCCCACCTCAAAACCATGCGCCACCTGCCCGTGGCCTTGCAGGCCGTGCTGGCGCTGGAGCCACAAATCATCAGCTGGGCCGAAGACTTTGCCCGGATGGAAAACGCTCTCTTTTTGGGCCGAGGCCTGCACTACCCCATTGCGCTGGAAGGCGCCTTGAAGCTCAAGGAAATCAGCTACATCCACGCCGAGGCCTACCCGGCGGGCGAACTCAAACATGGCCCCCTGGCGCTCGTCACCAGCGCCATGCCCGTGGTCACCGTGGCGCCCAATGACACCTTGCTCGAAAAGCTCAAGAGCAACATGCAGGAAGTGCGCGCGCGCGCTGGCGTGCTCTACGTGCTGGCCGACGCCGACACCCGCATCGAAAGCAGCGACGGCATCCATGTCATTCGCATGCCCGAGCACTACGGCCCCTTGAGCCCGCTGCTGCACGTGGTGCCGCTGCAGCTGCTGGCGTACCACACCGCGTGTGCGCGGGGGACGGATGTGGACAAGCCCAGAAATCTGGCGAAGAGTGTCACGGTGGAGTGACACGCTGGCTGGGGGATTTTTATTGACTCCAATAAATAAAGTCAGTCGGGCGCAAATAAAGTTCGTCGGGGATATTCCATATTAAGAAATGCAAAAGAACCTAAGTTGAGGCGCCTTTTGTGCCTTGTGGCGAATGTGTGTAGGCGGTGGGGCGGTCTGCTTCAGGCTGGTTGCTGCCGTTCGCCGTTTGACAAGGGGCAGGCTTCTACCGACCGAGGCTGTGTGGAAACGCTCAACGAGTATGTGTGCCAGTCCCGTCACGCGTCACTGAGCCGCATTTTCCAGCAGCTCTGTTGAGTAGTCGTTTTGGAGCACCTTGGGCCTTGCGACGCATTTCTGAGGCCTTTCTCGGCCTGTAAAAGCCAACAAAGGCTTTACGCCTTCACCATCCGCATCGCCAGCATCATCTGCGCGATACCCATCACGCTCATCACCCGCTTGAGGTTGTAGGCCAGCACATGCAGGCTCATCTCGGTGCCCACGTGCTTGAGGGTCTTCATCAAGAAGTGAATTGAGCCCATCCAGTGCTTGAGTGTCCCGAAGACATGCTCCACGGTGGACCTGCGCAACGTCATGGCCTCGGGGTTACCGTCTAGCCGTTGCTGAACGCGCTCCAGAACATCTTCGTGCTCCCATCGGCGAATGCGCCGGTTGCTACTGGTCGTGCACTTGGATTTGAGCGGACACTTTGGGCAGGCACTAGACCAATAGACGCTCAGATTCAGACCCTTCTCGAGCGTTTTGAAGCGATGGATCGCACGCTCGCCTGCAGGGCACTGGTACTCGTCATCCTTAGCGATGTAGATGAAGTCGGCCTTGTCGAAGCGCCCTTCAGCCTTTGCGTTTGACGTCATCGGTTTGGGCACGAAGGTCGTGATGCCAGAGTCTTCGCAGGCCTTGAGTTGCGGGCCGCTGAAGTAGCCTCGGTCGGCGAAGGCTTGCAAGCCCTGGCTCCCCATAGCCTGGTCTGCGGCACAGGCCATGTTGTGCAACTGCGCACGGTCATTGCCAACGTTCGTCACCTCGTGCGCGACGACCAAGTGGTGCTTGGCATCGACAGCGGTCTGCACGTTGTAGCCCACCAGGCCCGATCCCTTGGCCTGGGTTGCCATCGAACGTGCATCGGGATCCGTGAGGGAGATCTGGCCATCGGGCAGGCTCTTCAATTGCTCCTTGAGACCGTCGAGTTGCCGCATCTGCTCACGCAGCTTTTTTAGCTTCTCCTGCAGTCGTTCTGTCTTGGCTTCGACCTCTGCCGGCTGCGTGCGGTCAGCGGTCTCCAGCGCGTCCAGGTAACGCTGGATACTCTGCTCGATCTGCTGCTGGCGGGCCTCGATCTTGCCGGCGGTGAAGTTGCGGTCACGGCTGTTGACGGCCTTGAACTTGCTGCCGTCGATGGCCACGATGGCCTGCGAGAAGAGGTTCAACTGTCGGCACATGGCGATGAAGCGCTTGCAGACGTTGCGGATGCCAGCGCCGTTGCTTCGACGGAAGTCCGCAATGGTCTTGAAGTCCGGCGCAAGGCGCCCGGTCAGCCACATCAGCTCGACATTGCGCTGGGCTTCACGCTCCAGCCTGCGGCTCGATTGGATGCGGTTGAGGTACCCGTAGATGTAGAGCTTGAGCAGGACAGCGGGGTGGTACGAAGGCCGGCCAGTGACTGCCGGATTGATCCCATCGAAACCAAGTGCCCGAAGATCCAGTTCTTCGACAAACACATCCACAACACGCACCGGGTTGTCCTCTGCGATGTAGTCGTCCAAGCACTCCGGCAGCATAGTGATCTGTTGTCGGTCTTCGCCTTCGATGAATCGCTTCATGGGGGCACCTCGCTTGAATCGGGTGCTGCTATTTTAGTTTTGGACCGCAATCGTGGGTGGAGTTTTCACACAGCCTCGACCCGAAGAAGACCCTCGCTGGGCGATGGATCCAACGCGCGGACAGCTTCCGATCAACTCGCGTGCAATCGACCCCGCCGGACGGACCGTTTGGACAAAAGCCGACGCTCACCCGCGCGCCGGATGTCAAACGACCCGGCTTCGGAGCCGATTAGTCAAAAGAACGCGATGATCACGGCCGCTGGCTCGAGCGGAGCGGCCTTTTGCATCTCATCGAGCGCGAGGCTTTGCGTGCTGATAGGTTGCACTTTCCATCGCGAGATAGCCTGCTACCGATGTTGGATCTACGAATGGGAAAATCTGGGTCGCCCAATACCCGCCGATGCCGTTCGCGCGATCGATCCAGTAGTACAGGTTGGCGAGGCCGGCCCATGCGAGCGCACCGGCCGGCCGACCCGTGGGTGCTTCTTCCTCGTTGATCATGAACGTGAGTGCCCACGTCTTGGGCATGCCGGGGAAGAACTCGGCGTCGTTGGACAGTCGTGGCCTCGACACGGGCAGGATGGACGCCGCCGTCTTGGTCGCATCGACGCCGGGCAGCATCTTCACCTGCATGCCCTTGGGCAAATGATTGCGAGATGCCATTTCGACGGTCTCCGGTCGAAGGATCTGCTCGCCGCCGTCGCTGCGTCCGTCGTTGAGCCACATGCGGATGAACTTCACATAGTCCGACGCGGTCCCGTAGAGGCCGTGCCCTCCCATGTGGACCTCCGGATCCTGCGGCAAGGTCACCCCGTTGAGCGGAACGAGCGAGCCATCGCGATCCTCGCGCGCGTGAATCGTTGCTTGCCGGGATTGCATGGAGGGGGTCATCGTGAAGGCGGTGTCGGCCATCCCGAGCGGAGCGAGAACTCTCGACTGCATGACCTCGCCGAGCCGCTTGCCCGTAATTCCCTCCAGCACCATGCCGGCCCAATCGATGTTGCTCCCATATGACCACTGCTCGCCCGGATCAAACAGAAGTGGCGTCTTGATCGACTTCCACGACGCGTCGACCACCCAAGGCTGGCCCTGCTCGTTGGCGAGGCGGGTGTACGTCTCGTTGAAGAAGTCGTAGCTGAAGCCGGCTGTATGCGTGAGCAGGTGACGTGTCGTGATGTCGCGCTTCGGTGGGCGCAGCCTGGGTTGCCCGTCCTTGCCAAAGCCCTCGATGACCATGATGTCGGCAAGTTGGGGCGCGTAATCCTTCGCAGGCGCGTCGAGGTCGAGAAGCCCCTCTTCCACCAGTTGCAAGCAAGCCGTTCCTGCGATGGCCTTAGTGTGTTAGCGCCAGTGCAATCGTGATCAGCAGTGCCAGTCGAACATTGACCAGGGGCTGAAGCTGGTTCCATTTGAAGCCAGCTGTGGATAACTATAAGGTGGATGCTTCGGTAGGTCCTCCTTTTTTTGAACTCGTGGTCAGTATGGCCGAGCCATCAGGCGAGGCCCTTTCCTCCGCGGTCTCGCTAACGTGGGCGGCTGCTGCCTTCCTGGTCTGCTCACGGGTCTTGATGCGCCCTTTGGCTTCGTGCGTGCTGTGGCGGAAGCGGTAGGACTCGTTGCCGGTCTCGATGATGTGGCAGTGATGGGTCAAGCGATCCAGCAACGCGGTTGTCATCTTGGCGTCGCCGAACACCGTGGACCACTCCGCGAACGTCAGGTTAGTGGTGATCATCACGCTGGTGTGCTCGTAAAGCTTGGACAGAAGGTGGAACAACAAGGCACCACCGGCCTGGCTGAAGGGTAGGTAGCCCAACTCGTCGAGCACGACCAGATCCATGCGCACCAGACTCATGGCGATGCGTCCGGCACGGCCCTGGCTCTTCTCATGCTCCAGGGCATTGACCAGATCGACCGTGGAGTAGAACCGCACTCGCTTGGCGTGCCGGGTGAGCCCGGCAATTCCCAGCGCCGTGGCCAGGTGGGTTTTGCCGGTGCCTGGGCCGCCGACCAGCACCACGTTCTGCGCATCCTGCGTGAACGAGAGGTCCGCCAGTTTCTGGATCAACGCGCGGTCGACCGGCGCGACGGTGAAGTCGAACCCAGCCAGGTCGCGGTGCATCGGGAAGCGTGCCGCCTTCATCTGGTGGGCGATGGAACGCATCGCCCGATCAGCATCTTCAGCCTGCAGCAGGTGCTCCACCAGCCAGCGTGATGCGGCCAGGGTCGTATCGCCGCCTTGCTCCGTCAGATCGGCCCAGGCCGTGGCCATGCCGTTGAGCCGCAGCGCCTTCAGTTGGGCCTGTACATCGATGGAGGTCTCACGCATGGCCCACCTCCTGCCCGTCCAGATGATCCTGGTGGGTGGGGCGCAGCCGGTCATAACGCGCGGTGTCGGCCTTGGGCACCTGGGTGAGTTGCAAGGACGTCTGCGCCTGCGCCGGCGTGGCAGGGTTGTTCAAGCGGGCCAGCACGTTGCGCACGTGCTCCACGCTGATACTGCCGCTGGGGGCCCTGCCTTCGAGTACCAGCTCGATGGCCACCAGCACCGCTTCCAGCCCGGCCTGCGGCACCACGGCCAGCACCTGTGCCATGACCCGGTCCCCTCCAGGGTGCCTGAGCAGAGACTGGCGCAAACGCAGCAACGACGCCGGAAGGTCCAGGAACGGCGTGCCATTGCGCAATGCGCCCGGTTTGCGCTGCACCAGGTCGATGTAGTGCTGCCAGTCGTAGCTGGTCTGGCCACTGCCCGGCAGCCGGGCATGGCTGGCTACGACGGCATCTGCGGCCGCCACATCGATTCGTTCGGGATAGACGCGGGTGCTGACGATGTGGCCGGCCCACTCGCACGGCACGGAGTAACGGTTGCGCGCGGCGGCCACCAGGCAGGTGCTGCTGACCCGGGCCAGCCGCTCGACGTAGCCGTTGAAGGGGGCCGGCATGGACATGAGGTGAGGCTTCTCCAACTCCCACATCTCGGCCACGGTGAACTGTCGGTGGATCGGATGCGTGGTGTCGCTCCACACCGAACGACACCGCTCGCTCAGCTAGGCATTGAGTTCGATGAACGAGCCGAAGCGACGGGTCGCGGCTTCGATCCAGATGCGCCTGCGGCTGTCCTGCACGTTCTTCTCCACCACCCCCTTCTCCCAGCCGGAGGCGACGTTGCAGAAGTCGGGGTCGAACAGGTAGTGGCTGCACATGGCTGCGAAGCGCGCGTTGACCGTGCGCTGCTTGCCGCGTTGCACCTTGTCCACGGCGGTGCGCATGTTGTCGTAGATGCCGCGCCGGGTGACGCCGCCAAGTGCCTGGAACGAGCGAGTGTGGGCATCGAACAGCATCTCGTGGCCCTGGCTGGGGTAGGCCACCAGCCAGAAGGCCCGGCTGGCGCACAGCTTCAGGTGCGCCACTTGCACGTTGTAGAACACGCCGCCGACGACCATGGCTTCGACGCTCCAGTCGAACTGGAAGGCCTCGCCCAGCTCGAAGCTCATCGGAACGAACGCCTTGGCCGCACTGGCTGCTGACTCCACCCGCCAGCGCCGGATGTAGTCGGTGACGGCGCTGTAGCCGCCGCGGTAGCCCTGGGCCTGTATCTGAGCAAACAAGGCACGGCCGCTGCGCCGTCCCTGCTTGGGGCGATGGCTGTCGGTTGTGAGCGCTTGATGCAGGATCGGCTCGAACGCAGTTAGCTTGCCATCGAGCTTCACCCGCTCGTACTTCGGGGCAACATCGCCGGGCGCTTTGAGCCACTTCTTGACCGTGTTGCGCGACAGACCCGTGCGCCTTGCGATCTCGCTGAGGGAGAGTTGGTCGCGCAGCCTCATGCGCCTGACCTTGCCAATCATGTCCATGGTGATCACCTTGAATCCCTGCTGAAATTCTCAGCAGGTCAGTGGAACACCCTGGTCAATATTGGATTGGCACTTTGCGGTTTAGCTGGTCAAGTTTGCGTCGGCACCAACAGTTCGACCGTGCAGCGGGCTACGGTCACGCCTTCGCGTGCCAGTTGCCGCCACACTTTGTCGACGCCGTAGACCTGCATGTTGGCCTGCCAGACGCGTTGAATCTGCGGCATCAGCACCTCGTCGCGCTTGGCTCTGGTGCAGCGCTTTTGAGGCTCGCGCATCAGCGCGGCGTGGCGCCAATACGCCGATGGGGCGACCTGCAAGACCTTGCAGAGCGGCTCGACCCCGAAAGCATTGCGCTGCTGGTCGATAAAGGCCTTCAAGACTTCAGTCGGCGGTCGAGCTCCGCCTGGGCAAAAAACGCGCTGGCCAGCTTCAGTATCTCGTTGGCCCGGCGCAGCTCTTTGACTTCGCGCTCCAGTTCCTTGACCCGTTGGGCTTCGGCTGTTGTGACACCTTCTCGCGTGCCGGCATCCACTTCGGCACGTTTGACCCATTCGTTCAGGGTCTGCGGCATGCACCCAATCTTGGGGGCGATGGACTCAATGGCGGCCCACAGCGACGGGTACTCCCCGCGCTGCTCTTGCACCATCCTCACCAAGTGCCGGCGGCTTCTTGGAAAACCGACGCGCATGTGTAGTCAAACCGGCAAGTGGTGGGGCGCCTCCAATCGATTTCCCGAGCTCTTAGATCCATCCGCCGACGCACATGTCACGACACGGGTACCTCTGCAATCACTTCACCTGTAGCCAATACCCGTCACATAGTCGATCAACTGAGCTTCCTCTGCGTTGCCAGCCGCCAGCAGTGCTCTCAGACCGTCACGCGCATAAACTACGCCGCTCGGGCGGTTGTCTGTATCTAAGATTGGCACATGTATAAGGCCCCGACTATGCATAGCCGCGAGAACTTCGACCAAAGAGTCGGTTTGGCAACACGCCTTAAAATCCCGAGCCATTATGTTAGCTGCCCGCTCCCCGAGAATGCGGGGAGACCCAAGCCCGAGTCGATGAATCAGCATCGTGTCTGAGATCACACCAGCTACCGAACCGGATACGTCACAAACCAACACCAGGCTGAGTTGCGCGCCAGACATCAGTGCGGCCACGTCAGCCAAATTGACGTCAAACCCTACCGTCAGCAACCGTGCACCGCTCACAATCTGGATGCTACTAACCTGCATCTCTTGCAGTGTCATAGTCTCGGCCGCTGCAACTGACGGACTCTCAATATTGATCAAGCTAGGGGCTGTGGACCGCATGAGCGGCATGTCCTCAGCCAGGTCTCTGCAAAAAACATCCATGCCTGAGCCAGGGTCCTCCTCCCCCAAAACGGACTGATCGACGAGGCCACGTGCACCAAGATTAAATCGCACGCCGCACCATCATGTCTTTAATACTGCTGATGGCAGCAGCCGGAAGCAGATTTTTCGGGCACACGTCCACACAGTTCAAAATGCTGCGACAACGGAAGACTCTATAAGGGTCTTCGAGGTTATCGAGTCTTTCACCCGTGCCCGTGTCGCGGCTGTCGACCAGGAATCGGTAAGCCTGTAGCAGACCCGCTGGACCCACATACTTGTCGGGGTTCCACCAATAGCTTGGACAAGCAGATGAACAGCAGGCGCAAAGGATGCACTCGTACAAGCCGTTGAGCGACTCTCGCTGTTCAGGGGACTGCAGCCGCTCACGCTCTGGCAGCAGTTCATCGTTGATCAAGTAGGGTTTGATGGAATGGTACTGCTTGAAGAACTGGGTCATGTCGACGACCAAGTCGCGGATGACGGGCAACCCAGGCAACGGTTTTAGCACCACCTTGGCAGGAAGCGACAGCATGTTGGTGATGCATGCCAACCCGTTCTTGCCATTGATATTCATGCCATCGGAGCCACAAATCCCTTCTCGGCACGATCGCCGAAAACTGAGACTTGGGTCAACCGCCTTAAGCCTAATCAGTACGTCAAGCAGCATGCGGTCTCCCGGCTCTACTTCCAGATCGAAAACCTGCATACGCGGCGCGTCGTGTTGGTCCGGGTCATAGCGATAGATATGGAAGGTGTGCATGCGTGTGTGATCAAGTTGCGGGACAGGTCCTAAATTGGCCAGCGCGATCAACAAGATTGCGCATCTCGTCGGCCGCGCGAAGGGTCAGGAAGTGAGGAGTGAAACCGGGCCGCGGAGAGATATAGGCCGCCATCTCGCGCGCAAGATCCAGCTGAACCTGGGGAGCATTTGCTAGGAGTGCGATTACCAGGTTCTCCAGCGCGATGACACGAATCCGAAGCTGTACGGCTTCTGCATGAGCCGAATCGGGGTCATCAACGGCCGTGCTGCTGACATCCGCAACTGCAGGTAGTACGCCGGGAACAGCACCCCCTTCGTTGTCCCATCGCGACAAAGCGATCACCCGCAGGCGTATGCGCTCCGCTTCGTCCTGCAGCATGGCGTCCTCGGTATTTTTGCAAATGAGTCGTGGGACATAGGTCTTTCTGCTTGCTGCGCCGAAAGCTGTTTCTGCGGAATGAGATGAATAAATCAAGCTACAGGTTGCTATCCTGCCCGCGATACCCATCCAGATCGGCCAAGGAGCTCAAACGGGAAGCCCATCCGTCTTTTCAGAATGCACTGGGCGATCTGCACAGTCTGTGCGGCAGCGAACGTTGCGAGAGGAGCCGAAGAGCCTCACGGCCAATGAAATCGATTGCTATTCCAAAGGTCAAGTGATAGCGGCTTCAGCGACGGGGCACCCTCGACGAATGCAAAAGCGATGGCGTCCCTCCTTGCCACATTCATTTGTTGGGGCGTCCCACTGTACCTACCCCTTCACGAGTCGCTGCATCCAGTCCAGCAACACTGTTGGAAGTGCCCCCGGAGTGGACAACAGAGCATATTGGTGGGCCCCGAATACAGTGGGCAGGTAGCTGGCGGCTTGCCGATCCACTGCCAGACAAAACGGTGAAATGCCCTGCAGCTTAGCCTCGTTGACTGCCTGGCGAGTGTCTTGGATACCGTAGCTGCCTTCATACACATCGCAGTCGTTTGGTTTTCCGTCAGACAACAGCAGTAGCAACCTATGCGTAGCACCCTCGCGCAGGAGCGTGGCACTCGCATGACGCAGTGCGGCGCCTGTGCGCGTGTATTGATCTGGTTCAAGCGCGGCGATTCGGAGTGCAACAGCGGGGTTGTAGGGCTCGTCAAACCGCTTGATGTCCCAGACGCTGACCGAGTGGGGCCCAGTCCCTGAAAAGGCTTGCACTGCGAACGGTTCGCCCAGTGCACCAAGGGCGATGCAAACCAGCAGCAAGGCTTCGCGTTCGACGTCGACTACTCGACGGTTACTGGAGATCCACCCATCTGTGGAGCCGCTCACGTCAATGAGCAGCAAAATGGCCATATCGCGTCGTGTACGTCGCTGCGAGCAGTAGATGTCCTGCGCCATGGGCCATCCGGCCCGCATATCAGCCCAGGTTTCAACACAGGCATCCAGATCGATGTCGTCACCGTCCGTTTGGCGGCGCTGGAGTGAGCGCTGGGGGCGAAGTGCCGCGAAGCGCTGGCGTATTGTGCCGAGCACCGTTTGGTATTCGGATAAGGTTTTGTCCACCCATTGTTGCGGACCAGCTGGTGCTTCCAGTAGCCGCACCGTAGCACCGGGGTGGCGATAGGCACCAATGCGGCAATCCCACTCGGGGTAAGAGAACATTTGCGGTGCGTCTGCTGCTGTGGGCTTTGTGTGTCGTGGCTGCACAGATGGCGGGTCGTCGGCGAGTAACACTTCTGAGGCTTGGCCTGGTGTCCAAACAAGCCGTGCCTGGGGAAGTTCAGAAACCAAGTCGGCGAAATCGTCGGCAGCCGCACTTTGGTCGCGGTCAGTAGGACGCTGCATCCCGAAGGGGTCTTCCGCCTGTTCGTGGGGTACATCGGGTGGAATCATCCAAGCACCCTGCTTGGCTTCGTCCTCCTGCTCGGCCCCTTGCCGGACCTCGGGGCGGCGCACCAAGCGCGCGCTGCGCGCTACCGAAACGGCGCTGCTGCCAACCGACTCGCTGCCCTGCAGCGGTGAGCTCATGACCTCGCCCGGCTTTCGAAACTCGCCGGTCCAATTGTCTCGGAATAGCGGTGAGTAGCCCAGACTCCGCCGGCTGGAGAGCTTGCTAGCCATCTCAGTCCCGAGACTGTGCGCAAATCTCACCGAATCTTGTGGCGATGCGCTGATGCCTGCGTGCAAATTCGGCCCCTCGCAAGGCTGCGCCATGGCTGCGCGAACCCACGCCTCCAACGGGCGGCGTGATGCGGAGAATCGAGTCAACGGCGGTCGTATCGCAAGGGCTCCCTTGCGCAAGTTATTCAAAGATTCTGCCGTACCGGGCAACAGACGTGCCAGAGCAGCGTCGGCCGCGATGGCCTCCATCAGCAGGTAGATGTCTTGAATCAGTGGCGGTGCGCCGAAGGGCGCGCCAGTGGCACTGCCTCGGCTCGCCCGCATGGCCTGGACGAGGACCATTGTGCGAAACCGCTCAATTTGCTGTGCAGTGTCGGTAAGGCCCGTTGCGGGCGGCAACCAGATGCTATGGTCATCGGTGGCTGGAAGCGCTAAGTCCGCCTGCGGGAATGCGTCGCGCTTGAAGGTCCGAGCTAGCAAGGTCGGACGGGCGGGCATCTGCGCTATGCGCAAACGATAAGACCCGCCGAAAACTGCCTCCGTGAGCAGGCCCAAACGAGGTGCAATATCCGCTAGCTGGATAACGGTCCGTGTTTCGCTTGAAGCCCGGTAGCGCGCCCACAGCGCGTGGGTGAATACTGTTGCATGTCGGGCTACGTCGGTGATTACGTCCTCGGCTTCGGCCATCAGTGTGCCTCGGTCAAACGAAAGTGGCGTCTACCAAGTCGCGCATAGCGCCCACTAGCGCTTCGTCATCTGATAACGGCGAAACCACCGCACTGAGGCAGGCCTGCCGCATCGGTATACCACTAACGACCAGCGCGGCAGCTGCGATCAACAAGCGAGTGCTGGGAACCTCTGCCAACCCCCGGTCGCGCAGTGCGCGCAAGCGCTGTCCAAGCAGCACCAGGGCCATTCCCGTAGCATGGTCTATCCCTGCCTCGCGTTGGATGATCGCGGCTTCGCGCGCTGCCGGTGGGAAATCGAAGTCAAGCGCTACAAAACGCTGTCGCGTGCTTGGTTTGAGGTCCTTGAGCATGCGCTGGTATCCCGGGTTGTAAGAGACTACAAGCTGAAATTCCAGTGCTGCTACCAGCGTTTCACCAGTTTTATCAATCGGCAGAATACGTCGGTGATCGGTCAGTGAGTGCAGTACCACCATGGTGTCTTGCCTGGCTTCTACCACTTCATCCAGATAGCAGATTCCACCCTCGCGCACGGCGCGGGTGAGTGGTCCATCTTGCCAGACCGTTCCATCGTGGTGTATCAGAAAACGCCCGATGAGATCACTGGCACTCAGGTCATCGTGGCAAGAGATCGTGATCAACGGTCGCTGCAGCTTCCAGGCCATATGCTCGACAAACCGAGTTTTTCCGCACCCCGTGGGGCCTTTGAGCATCACTGCCAGCTGGAGAGCGTGGCAGTGCTCGAAGATGGCGACTTCGGTGCCCGAAGACAGGTAATACGGCTCTCCTGTGGGAGGCGGCGCTACACCGTCAAGACTGCCTATCGAATGGCGCGGCGGAGCGGTCAGAGGGGCAATCACGAGGTTGACAGGCTCGCGCTAGCGTTGGGAGTGCGCACTGCAATGGCTTCCTCGTCGATTTCGAAACGAGGCGCACGGCGGAAGAAATCATAGATGAACAAACCCACTCCGATGGCAAACAGCGAGCCGGTGGCGATCAGCATGACGAAATGCACCTGAATCTTCAGCTGCGCGTCGAGATAGCCCATGCCCATGATGCGCTCCAGGTAAACCTGCGCAATGCCGGCAGTTGCAAAAGACAGGGTCATCCCGAACATGCCGCTCAACTGCATCCAAAACGCCCAGTAGCCAAGGCTGCTACCTTGCTCGCTGCGACCGGTCATCGCGGGCAGCGCGTAGGTAATCATTGCAAGCACGATCATGGCGTAAGCACCATAGAAAGCTGCGTGCCCATGCATTGCGGTTATCAGGGTGCCATGTGTCCATTTGTTGACGTCTGGAAACGTGTGAGCCAGACCCAAAAGACCAGCACCGAACAGGGTGAACAGAGCGCTGCCAATGGTCCAGTGCAGTGCCAACGTATTGGGGTGAGAGAAGCCAGCTCTGCGCATGGCGGAATACGCGAACATGGCCATTCCCACCAGCGCCGCCGGCTCTAGTGCGCTGAAGACCCCCCCAATTGGCAACCAATAAGCCGGAACCCCTACCCAGTAGTAGTGATGTGCCGTGCCCAGGATGCCGGCGATGAAGACCAATCCCACGATCACATACAGCCACTTCTCCATCACCTCTCGGTCGGCCCCGGACAAACGGATTAGCAAATAGGCCAGGAACCCGCCTTGGATCATTACCCACACGCCCTCTACCCACAAGTGAATGGTCCACCAGCGGTAGTAAATGGAAACGGTGTAGTTCTCATAGTGCAGAAGCGCAGGCAGGTATAGCAACGCGGCTAGGCCCAAGCCAAGGATGAGAACACCTTCGGTAGTGGTGAAGCGTTTAGAACGCCAGATGGTCATGCCGATGTTGTAGAGAAAAATCAACATGCAGATGACGATTACGATCTTGTGGGGAAGCGGCTGCTCCAACAGCTTATTGCCTGTGCCATATCGAAACAGATACCCAACCACCGCAGTTACGCCCATCAGAGTCCACAGGACCAACTGCACATACGCCAGCTTGGTGCTGTAGAGCTCGGTGCGTGATTCGTCGGGCACCATCCAGTAGGTGGCGCCCATGAAACCGGTCAACACCCACACAATCAGTAGGTTGGTGTGAATGACTTTGGTCACATCAAACGGCAGGATGTTCAGCAGTGGATCGGGGCCGACGTACTTGGCGGCTGACAGCAGCCCGAACACCAATTGCAGCCCGAACAACACCATGGCCACGGCGAAATACCAGTAAGCGACCGATTGAGACCTGTAGCGCATGAAAAAACTCCTGCAGAAAGGGCTGCGGTGGACCGCTGCCTGTGTGGTTGTCGTTCCAGGGGCCCGTTACTTGAAGGTCGCTAGGTACGCAGCGAGGTGAGCGATCTGTTCGGGGGTCAGATCTTTTCCGTAGGTGGTGGGCATGAACGACACCCCATCGGCCGAATACATAGCGCCAGCAACCAAGGTCGCACTGGGCTGAGTAATCGATTCACGAATGAAAGACTCCACGTCAGTGGCTTTTCCCTTGTAAGAGGGAGACGCGAGGGCCTGCTGAGTGCGCGTGGCTATACCTGCCAGAGAAGGTCCCGCCATGTTGACTCCCGCCACAATTGAGTGGCAGGCAGTGCACGCAGGCACAGCAGCTCTGAAGACACGTTCTCCCAAAGCCACGGGGTTCTTGTCGGCATCAGGCGCTGCCACTGTCAACGCTGCCGTAGGACTGGAGACCACCGCAACAGTTGCTGGAGATATCGCGTTTCCGGTCCCCGTGCCAGACCCGGTGACGGTGATAGGCCGCGGCGGCCAATCTTGGTTGTCGACCCGACTAACCCAGTCCAGAAAAGCGATCAGACCTTCAATATCGGCGTCACTCAGGTCCTGCTTCGGCATCAGTCTGCGGTGACGCTCTTCGTCGTAGAACTTTGAGGGATCTTTCAGGAAGGCCCGAAGGTAGGGAGCACCTCGCTGCTGCGCGATCTTGGTGAGGTCAGGTGCGTAGTACGCGCCTTCACCAAAAATTGTGTGGCAGTTGATGCAGTTGTTCTTGTGCCAGACATCCTTACCCAGAGTGACCTGCGGGGTGATGTTCTGCGAATTTGTCAGCTTCGGAAACTGACGGTGACTATCAACAGTCAGTCCGAGAAAAATCACGGTGGCCACGAGCGTGGAACCGATCGCGAAGTAGCGTGCCTGGCGCTTATTCATATTTCAGTACCCGCGTCAGACACTGATGCCTGTCCAGTAGATGACGCTGATGGTGCCCGCATACGCTACACCGGCGACCATCAACCCGAGCACAATTTGGCTGAATACCTTGAAACTTCGGAACGCAGTCATGAGAAGTACCTCAGCAGTTGCAATGACTCCTTCTCAAGGATGAGAAAGGCGCGATGGCCTTGCATACTGGCCAATCACCGTCTCTCAGTCCGTACGGCAGCGCACATAGACGGGACCCCAGACATGAACCTCCTCCACATCTGAGAGTCGACTACATCGGGCTGGCCTCGAAATCGGGAGTCGGTCTCTAGAGCGCTGCAAGGACTCGCGTGCTCAATCCTGCCCGACAGTTCGCTGCTTCTAAGTCGTCGGCCCGACGAGATCCAGGCTGTGCCTATCGCTCCCCCCGCAATCCGCAATCAGCTGGTACTCGCGATACCGCGGGCGCGCCCCGCTACCCGGCTGGAGGCGGAAGCAGCGAAGCTGCTGCGAGAACTGGACTTTGGAAATGGAGGCGGAACCGGGCATTGACGGGCTATTGATTTCCACGCAAACCTGACCTACCGAGGCTTTGCTGAAATTGGATCCATGCGAGTGCATCGTAGGTTGCCTGGCGGATCTGGCCTGCTGACCGTCAAATCACTCTTCCCCCTTCCGCCACAGGGGATCCAATCCTATTTAATGAATTAAAGAGGCATATAATATGAATCTTTAAGGCTCAATAGCCTAAATAGTGTCAGTCGCGTATCGAAGTCTCAACCCATCGCCGAAGGAGCCCCGCCATGACAGTCGTTGAACAAGCACCGCCGCTGACCAGGGCGTTGCAGCAGTCCTACCGACACGGGTTCACGACCGATGTGGAAAGCGATTCGCTGCCGCCGGGGCTGGACGCTGACACGGTGCGTGCCATCTCGCGCCGCAAGCGGGAGCCGGATTTCCTGCTGCAATGGCGTCTCGCAGCGCTGGAGCACTGGCATTCCATGGCGCATCCGCAATGGGGCCAGCTTCGGATCGAGCCGGTGGACTTTCGGGCGCTGAGCTACTACTCTGCGCCCAAGTCGCACAAGGACGGCCTCAAGAGCCTGGCCGAGGTGGACCCCAAGCTGCTGGAAACCTACGAAAAACTCGGCGTGCCGCTGCACGAGCGGGCACGCTTGGCCGGGGTGGCGGTCGACGCGGTGTTCGACTCGGTGTCCGTCGGCACCACTTTCCGTGAGCAGTTGGCCGAAGTCGGCGTGATCTTCTGCTCGTTCTCGCATGCGGTGCAACACCACCCCGCGCTGGTCGAGCGCTACCTGGGCACCGTGGTGCCCCCGGGCGACAACTTCTATGCGGCGCTGAATTCGGCGGTGTTTTCCGACGGCTCCTTCGTTTACATCCCCAAGGGCGTGCGCTGCCCGATGGAGCTTTCGTCGTACTTTCGCATCAACGCGGCCAACACCGGGCAGTTCGAGCGCACGCTGATCATTGCCGAGGAAGGCAGTCATGTGAGCTACCTCGAAGGCTGCACCGCGCCGCAGCGCGACGAACACCAGCTGCATGCGGCGGTGGTTGAGCTCGTTGCCCACGACGACGCCCACATCAAGTATTCGACGGTGCAGAACTGGTACCCCGGCGACGAGCAGGGCCGTGGCGGCATCTACAACTTCGTCACCAAGCGGGGCCTCTGTGCGGGCCGGCGCTCGCACATTGCCTGGACGCAGATCGAGACCGGTTCGGCCATCACCTGGAAGTACCCCAGCGTGGTGCTGCGCGGCGACGATTCGCGCGGCGAGTTCCATTCGATTGCCGTGAGCAACCACTTCCAACAGGCAGACACCGGCACCAAGATGATTCATCTGGGCCGCGACACCAAGAGCCGCATCGTGTCCAAGGGCATCAGCGCAGGGCACGCGCAGAACAGCTACCGCGGCCTGGTGCGCGTGGCGCCCACTGCGGCCGGCGCCCACAACCACACGCAGTGCGACTCGCTGCTCATCGGCCCCGACTGCGGGGCCCACACCTTCCCCTACATCGAGGCCGCGCGCGACGACGCCATGGTGGAACACGAAGCCACCACCACCCGTATCTCCGAAGAACGCCTGTTCTATTGCCAGCAGCGCGGCATCCACCCGCAGGACGCCACCGCCCTCATCGTTGGCGGCTTTTGCCAGTCGGTGCTCGACGAGCTGCCGATGGAGTTCGCGCTCGAAGCGAAGGCGCTGCTAGCTGTCTCGCTCGAAGGCGCTGTCGGCTGAGCCCACCCACCCGATTCCACAGAAAAGAGCCTCCATGACCCATGCCGAACCCCTGTTGCAGGTGCGCGATCTGCGCGTTGACGTTGGCGGTCGCCACGTGTTGAAGTCAATCTCGCTCGATGTCCCGGCCGGAGCGCTGGTGGTGCTCATGGGCGCCAACGGCAGCGGCAAGAGCACCCTGGGCCTGACGCTGGCCGGGCATCCGCGCTACAGCGTGGTGGGCGGCCAGGCCCGGTTTGCCGGCCAGGACCTGCTGGCCCTGAGCCCCGAGGCGCGTGCCCGCGCCGGGCTGTTTGTGTCGTTCCAGGCGCCGCCCGAGATCCCGGGCGTGAAGAACAACCTGTTCATCCGCACGGCCCTCAATGCCGTGCGCGAGGCGCGTGGCGAGGCACCGCTCGACGCTTTCGACTTCCTGGGCGATGCGCGGGTCACGGCCACCCGCCTGGGCCTGCCCGAGGCGATGCTGGCGCGCCCCGTCAACGACGGCTTTTCGGGCGGCGAGCGCAAGCGCAACGAACTGCTGCAGCTGGCCCTGCTGCGCCCGCGCCTGGCGCTGCTGGACGAGATCGACTCGGGCATGGACGTGGATGGCACGCGCGCGGTGGTGGAGCTGGTGCAGTCGCTGCGTGCCCAGGGCACGGCGTTCGTGGTGGTGTCGCATTACCTGCACCTGATCGAGTTGTTGCAGCCCGACGCGGTGCTGCGGTTGGACCAGGGCTGCATCGCCGAGACCGGCGATCTGGAACTGGCCCGCCAGATCGAGCGGACCGGGTTCGCGCGCGCGGCCGACGTACTGGAGGTCTGAGCATGGACACCGCACGCGCCGATATCCTGGCCGCCCGCCACCGATTGGAAGACTCGGGCTGGATCCCCCGCAACGCTGATGCGTTTCGCCACCTGCCGCCGCCCCCGGTCGCCGTCTGGCTGGGCGAGGCACCCGAAGCCGCATCGGCTAGCTGCGATGCCCCTCCGCTGAACTGCGCCGGCTGGACGCTGCACCTGCTGGGCGGTAGGCCGCAAGGCTGTGTGGACGCCCGTTGGCTCGACGCCGCCGACCCGGCCCAGCGCCAGGAGTTGTTCGCCGGGTTGCGCCTGCCGACCGGCACGGACAATGCAGGCGGCCGGGGCGACACTGCCCAGCAGGATGCCGCACCGTTCGCCTGGGTGCACCGCGCGTTGTGCCGCCGCGGTTTGCGGCTGCGCATCGGCGGGGAACCGGCCAGCCAGCGCGGTTCGGCCGAGACGGTGTGGATACAGCTGAGGCACCAGCCACGCAGCGCGGTCGAAGCGCCGATGCTGGTGATCGATGTGCAGGAGGGAGTGCACTGCGTGCTGGTGGAAACCCATCACCGTGAACAGGTGGCCTGCGAACAGCCGGTGGTGCAGAACCTGCACGCCCACATCCGCCTGGCCGCGGGCGCCACGCTGCAGCACCTGCGCAGCGTGCGCCCCGGGGCTGCCGACCAAGTCGCCCACCACCTGCAGCTTGAGTTGGGGCAGGGCGCGCGCTACGAGCAGGGCCTGATCGCCACGGGAGGCCGCTACCACCTGCAACGCCAGGAGGTTGAGCTGACGGGCGACCGTGCCCAGGCCCACAGTGCGGGCCTGCTACTGGCGGCCACCGCCAATGTGGAACAACAGGTGCGCATGCTACACACCGGCGAGCGCACCCACAGCACCATCGAGACGCTGGCGCTGGCCAGCGGCGCGGCGCGCGCGGTGGTCAACGCCCACACCCGCATTGCTCCCCATGCCGCCGACGCTGAGGTGCGGCAGCGGCTGACGGGTGTGCCCACCAGCGGCCAGCCCAGGCTGGTACTGCGCCCGCACCTGGAGATCCACCATGACCAAGTGCAGGCGGCCCACGGCGCCACCTGGGGCGCCTTGCCGGAGGACGCGCTGTTCTATGCGCGCCAGCGGGGGCTGGACGAACGCAGTGCGCGCGGACTGATCATCGAAGGCATGGCCACCGCCTTGTTCGCGCGGGCGTTGGGTGATCCCCCGTTGATCGACTCGCTGGACCTCACGGCGCTGCTGCGCCAGGCGGTGGCCCAGCACCTGGGCGGCGACCCTGCCGCCTCCATGACCCAGCCGGAGGCCGCACATGGGTGACGCGTTTTTGATCGATCCTTTGGAGCCCGATGCTGTGCGTGCGCAGTTCCCGGTGCTCGCGCAGCGCATCTACGGTGCGGAGCTGGCTTACCTCGACAACGCGGCCACCACCCAGATGGCCATGCCGGTGCAGGAGGCGATGCGCGCCTTCGAGCAGCATGACCGGGCCAACATCCACCGTGGCGTGCATGCGCTGAGCCAGCGCGCCACGGATGCGTTCGAGCACGCGCGCAGCTCGCTCAAGCGCTTTGTCGGAGCGGGCGCAGACCACGAGCTGGTGTTCACCTCGGGCACCACCGATGCGCTGAACATGGTGGCCCATGGGCTCTCCACCAGCGGCATGCACCCGGCCTGGTTGCAGGCAGGCGACGAGATCGTGGTCAGCGGCCTGGAACACCATGCCAACCTCGTGCCCTGGCAGCAGGTGGCGCGGCGCACCGGGGCAGTGCTACGCGTGCTGCAGCCCGATGCCCAGGGGCGGCTGCACGCCGCGGATCTGCGCCCCCTGCTCAACGCCCGCACCCGCGTGCTGGCGCTCACCGCCTGTGCCAATGCCACCGGCGAGCGGCCGCCCTACGAGGACTTGCTCCAGTTGGCCGCCGACGCGGGCGCGCTGACCGTGCTCGACGCAGCACAGGCCATGGCCCACGCTGCGCCCGCGCTGTCTTCGCTGGCCTGCGACTTCATGGCCTTCTCGGGCCACAAGATGTACGGCCCCATGGGCACTGGCGCGCTGGTGGGCCGGCGCGTTGCGCTGGAACGCCTGGAGCCCTTGCGCTACGGTGGTGACATGGTGGCCTGGGTCAGCGCCACCGAGGCCAGCTTTGCCGAACTGCCAGCGCGGCTGGAAGGCGGCACCCCCAACGTGGCAGGCGCGATCGGCATGGCCGCTGCGGCAGGCTTCATCGACGGGGTCGGGCGTGATCGCATCGACGCCCACCTGAACGCGCTGCGAGAACACGCGGTGGCGGGTCTGGCCGCGATGCCCCGCGTCACGGTGCTGTCCGCCCACAGCCGCGTATCGGCCATCGTCTCGTTCGTTGCCGACCGCGTGCACCCGCACGACATCGGCACCTTGCTGGACCAGCGCGGCATCGCCGTGCGCACCGGCCACCACTGTGCCCAGCCGTTGCTCGAACACCTGGGCGTGGGGCCCACCACGCGCGCATCGTTCGCGCTCTACAACACACACGCCGAGGTGGAGCGCCTGCTCGCTGGCGTGGCACATGCCCTCAAGGTGCTGCAATGACTTCAGAAACTGCCGCCGAACTCGACCTCTACCAGGACGTGGTGATGGACCACAAGCGCGCGCCGCGCCACTTCGGCACTCTGGCCGCGCCGACCCACCAGGCGCGCGGCCAGAACCCGCAATGCGGGGACGACCTGCAGGTGGCCCTGGTGGTTGACAACGGGCGCGTGAGCGACATCCGCTTCAATGGCCAGGGCTGCGCGATCTGCATTGCGTCGGCGTCGATGATGACCGAAGCGGTGCTGGGGCAGGAGGTGGCGCTAGCGCAGGCCTTGCAGGCGCGCTTTCGGGCCGTGCTCACGGGCCAGATGGTGTCCGAAGAGGCGCCCCTGGGCAAGCTGGTCAGCCTGGCGGGCGTTCGCCACTACCCCGGCCGCATCAAGTGCGCCCTGCTGGGCTGGCATGCCCTGATGCACGCTTTGGCCGCCGAGGCCAAGAGCGACAACTCCGCGCTGGAGGTCACGCCATGAGCGCGCGCCGCGAACGGGTGATCGTCCGCCGCGATGTCGAGGTGGTTTGCGTACCCGATGGAACCCCGGCCGAACTGACCGCGGGTACGCTGGTGCAGATCACCCAGGCGCTGGGCGCATCGTTCACCTTGTTGGTCGAAGGCCAGCTGATGCGCCTGGCCGGTGCGGACGCCGACGCCATCGGCAAGCCGGTGCCGACGGCTCCGGTGCTGGAGCAGGCGGAGGGGCCCGAAGGTGTGCGGGCGCAGGTATGGCAGGCGCTCAAGACCTGCTACGACCCGGAGATTCCGGTGGACATCGTGGAGCTCGGCCTGGTCTATGCGTGCGACGTGCTGCCGATAGATGGCACGGGTGATTTCAGGGTGTCGATCGAAATGACCCTGACGGCGCCCGGCTGCGGCATGGGGGACCTGCTGGTCGAAGAGATCCACGAGAAGCTGCTGGCCTTGCCCCGCGTGACACAGGTGGATTTGGATTTTGTGTTCGATCCGCCCTGGGACCGGTCCAGGATGTCCGAAGCCGCGATGCTGTCGCTGGGCATGTAAAAGGGTGAAACGGTGAGCGGGGCGGAACGCTCGCAGCATCGCTCTTTCCGTCCATTCCTCTCATTTCGCCTTCCGCACCCAGCGCAGCGGCCGCGTGGGCCGCGTGCGCCGGGGTGAAGTTTTCTACCGTTACCGTTTGAGCTCTTCGCGCTTGTCCTGAACCTTGCTCCACGCGTCGGCATCGGGCAGCGCGGGCTTGGTGCGGGTGATGGGCTTCCACTGCCGGGCCAGTTCGGCGTTGAGCGGCGTGAAGTCGCGCTGGTCGGCGGGCACGTCTTCTTCGGCATAGATGGCGGCAACCGGGCATTCCGGCACGCAGACCGCGCAGTCGATGCACTCGTTCGGGTCGATCACCAGAAAGTTCGGCCCTTCGCGAAATGCGTCCACCGGGCAAACGTCGACGCAATCCGTGTATTTGCAGCTGATGCAGGCTTCGGTGACCACGAAGGTCATGGCAATGGCTCCCGCTCAGCCGCCGCAGGACCCGCAGCAGGAGTCCACGCCGTGCACGGGCTTGCTGCTCGCGGGTTTGGCGATCTCGACACGCCATTGTTCGGGGCCGCTTTCCAGCGCAGTCCATTGGAAGGCGCCGTAGAGGCCGCTGTCGAACTGCCCGCGCAGCGGCAGCGGGTTGTGGTCGTTGATGAGTTCTATGGCCGCACCGGGCGGCAGCGCCATGAAGGTGGTGAATACCAGCGAGTGGCGTTGTTGTGGAGCAATGGTGCGCAGATCCACGGTGGGGGAAGAGGCGGTGGTGGATGTCATGAAAGGTCCTTGCGTGGTTGAAAAAGAAAGCAGTTGAGGGAAAAGGTGGGCGGCAGGAAGATGCGCCTCAGCCGTCCTTGCCGTCCGAGCGCGTCTGGAGCAGCCAGGGTGTGTAGATGTAGAGGTAGATCGCAAGCGCCACCGACCAGCCGGCTGCAGACAACACCAGGGCCAGGGGCAGCCACGTGGGCAGGGCCAGTGGCAGCGCCACGCGGACGGCTGCCGCCAGCATCACCAGCGCATAGGCCACCGTCTCGGGGCGGGACACCTGCAGCGCACGCCCGGTGTGCCCGCGGGCGGTGCGGGTGATCATTCCGATGATGAGACCGGCGGTGGCGCCCACCGCCAGCGCATGCACGCCGGCGGAACTGCTGATCGCGCCTAAGCGGGCAGCGGCGAGCAGGGCCAGACCGATGGGAATCCACGCGTACGAAAGGTGCAGGATCCACAGGATCGGGCGGCGCCGGGTGATGGCAGGCTGCCACTGCAGCATCCGTCCGGCCTGGACCACCGCGGCGAGCGACAAGACCACGCCAGCCGCCATGCCCCAGCCTGCCGTGGCGGGGGCGAAGACCCACAGCACCAGGGCCAGCGCGGTCAGCGCCAGCGCTGCGCGCTCCACCATTGCGCGCACCTGCAGTTTCAGGCCAGGGGTGGCGCTCATGGTGAAGGCGGGAATCACGCGGCCCGCGATCACGCACTCGATCATCACGATCAGGGCGAGTGCTGCGTACAAGGGCGTCATCGGGGACATTTCCAGCACGCCAGCCGCCCCCAGGTGGAAGAAGCCGTTGGCCAGCGCGAGGAGCATCAGCATGGCCGCCAGCGGCAGGTTGCGCCGGTTGCGCGCGCGCAGCAGCAGGCGCGTGAGCACCGCTGCCACCAGCGGCAGCAGCGCCAGGTCCAGCACGGCATACAGCGCGTAGGGGCCGGTCACCGCAGCCGCCCGTGCCGCGAGCCACAGCAGCGCCAGCGCGCCCAAAGCCGCGTCCCTTGGGGTGGTCAGCTCCGTCCAGGCCTTCACGGCGGTCAGCAGAAACCCAAGGATCACTGCGACCGCAAAGCCGAACAGCATCTCGTGCGCATGCCACAGCAGCGGCGGCAGTGCCAGAGCCAGATTCCATTGCCCCAGGTACATGGTCACCCACAGCGGAATCGATAGCAGCGCAAACGCCGCAGCCCCTAGGTAGAAGGGCCTGAATCCCAGTCTCAGCAGCGGCCAGCCCGAAAGCTGTGGCGCTGCGGTGGGCTCGATGGGCGAAGCGTGCAAGGGCGGGCTGGACATGATGGCTGGGCAATGCAGGTCGGCTGGACCCTGCAAAAACCTTGTAAGAGGTATGTGAAATGAATCTTATAACTAAAGCGGCTTTAAAAGAATATATTAGATGAATCTTTAAGGGCATCCATGCGACTTGCTGAGTACACCGACTACACACTGCGCGTTCTGATGTACTGCGCGGCCCGCCCGCAGCAGCTGGTGACCATCAGCGAGCTTGCCCAGCACCACGGGGTGTCCAGAAACCATTTGATGAAGATCGTCAACGACCTGGCGAGGCAGGGTGTACTGGCCACCACGCGCGGGCGGGGCGGCGGTCTGCGGTTGCTGAAGGACCCGACCGGGCTGCGCATCGGTGATGTGGTGCGCGCCTCTGAAACTGATTTCCGGCTGGTCGAGTGTTTCGACCCCGACTCTAACCAGTGCACGTTGTCACCGACCTGCCGCTTGAAGGGGGTGTTCAACACCGCGCTGAGTGCCTACTTCAGGGAGCTCGACAGCATGACGCTCGCCGACATCGTTGCGCCCGTGTCGGCACAAGCCGTGGGGGGGCATGCTTTGCCGCCGCTTGGCGCAGTGACTCCGGTGGCGGCGCCTCGAAGCCTTCGGAAGCTCGCCGGCAAGGCAATGTCCGGTGAGTGAGAGTCAGACCGCTCCGAGGCATCAAGACCTGACGAGCGAGTTGACGACGCATGGTCTGGAAATCAACACACTGCGCTTAGAAAGCACTCAGGCATCAATTTTGCAGCCTCGGACAATAGCGATCGAGATGATCTGGGCCATTTCCAACGTACCTGACTCCACCCCCAAGGGAGAAGGGGGCGCCTGGAGGCTGCCTCGCCAATCCCTGGCTCAAAGTATACGTTTTCGCGTTAAAGCGTCGGCTCGCACCCCGCATGGATGGAGATAGTCGTCAAATCCAGGCATTCATCCCACTGGCCTCTGGTACGTGGGCTGCTAGGCGTACCAAGAAGCTACCTTTGCGCACCGCCTGCCACCATAGCATCGGCCGCTTGTCCCGGCGCCAGTAGCATCAGCCTCGCGCTCAGAGCCACCAGATCCTGCTGGCGCTGGGTGCGGGTCTTGAGCAGAAGGGTGCTCATCTGCGTGCGTACTGTGCGGATACGCACGCCGCGCGCGTCGGCAAAGTCCTGCGGAGTCCGACCGCGCATCAACGCCAGCAGCAGGGCGCCTTCGGCCGGGCTCAAGCGGTAGGCCTGGCTCACCAGGGCGACGGCGGCGGCCGCGTCCAGCGTTCTCTCCATCAGAACCCAGGCCACTCCAGGGGCCGCGTGGTTCAAGCCCAGCGCGGCCAGATCGCCCACAGCCAGCGAGACCAGCAGCAGTCCGCCCGGCAGCTCGGCGCAGCCACTTTTGCCGCGCATGGACTGCGCGAACAGCGCGCCCAGCGCCGCATCTGTCTGCCGAACGTTTGCGATGCCCGTGAGCAGCTTGCGCAGGCTTCCATGCCCGGGGTTCACGGCGAGGCGCCGCGCGCGGGCGTTAGCGTGCAGCAGTCGCCCGCCTACGTCAAAGAACAACATGCCCATGGGCAGGCGTTCCATTAGCTCCTCCAGTCCCTGTGTGCGCGTACGCAATGACAGCATCTCGCGGTGCAAGAAGGCGGCGTGCTGCAACGCTCCGAACTCAGCATGAAAGCGCCGCATCTGTTCGGCCGTGAAGCCATCGTCGTCCCTGAGGCGATAGACCGACGCGAACAGGTGGCCCCCGGGGTGCCGCGCGTTCCACCCGCCGCCAAACATACGTGTGCCGATGCCGTGCGGGCGCAGGAAATCGTTGTAGAACGCCGTCTGCCGAAAGCGTTGTGCCGCAGGGGCTGGTGCATCTGTAACCACCGAAATGCCGCCGGGGCCAGCTTGGGTGTAGCCCGACATGGCGGCATCCCACAGTGGGTCCTGCTCGCGATACAGCGCGGCGTAGCGCAGCGTGGCCTCGGCCGTCACTCCCCTGCCTACCAACGCAGGCGCGCCCTCTGCGGAGGGCGCGTGCAACCAGTATCGCGGGTCGGGGTGTTCGGCAAAGCGCGGCCCCCACTGCGCCAGTTGCTCTGGCCCACTGGCAAGGACGAACCAGCCTATCTGGTCGGCGCCCAGGCTGATGGCATAGCTGTGTAGCGCCTCACCCCAGCGCTCATCGTCGGCCACGGCGCCCAGCAGATCGGTCAGTGCGTGATGCAAGGGTTTTTCCTTTTTAGCGGCGCTGATTGTGCGGGACTGCCGCAACGCGCGCTATTCCTCTGGGAATACCCCGAACCAAATTTGCAACGTTGTGCCAACTAACGCACACATATCGGTCAGGTGACCGATAGCCAGAAAGCACGGGCGTTCCAAGAATCGCGGGATTCTGTTTGCTCTCTGGAGATCCCCCAATGACCACCCCCGCATGGGCCGTTACGGCCCGTCGCGTACTGCACGCCGCCGCGCTGTGCCTGGGCGTTGCCAGCACTGCGCACGGCGCGGGCTGGCAGGCTGCCGGCAGCTATACCGGCGCGCGCTACCAGCACACCTCCACGCAACTGGCCGATGGCCGCGTGCTCCTCGCAGGGGGGCGCGGCAGCGGCGTGCTGGCCAGCACGCAGCTCTACGACACGGCCACGGGTCGTTGGGTTGGCGGCCCCGCCCTGCCGGGCCCGCGTGCGGGCCACACGGCCACGCCGCTGCGTGACGGCACGGTGCTGATCGCGGGCGGCGAAGGCGGCAACGCAGCTTCGGTGCGAGAAGCCGCCACCTTCGACCCGCAGAGCGGCGCGTTCACCGCCACCGACACCACCATGTCGCTGCGCCGCAGCCAGCACACGGCCACGCTGCTACAAGACGGCCGCGTGCTCGTCGCCGGCGGTCGGGGTACTGCGGGCCAAGAGGGGCCGAAGTCCGCCGAAATCTACGACCCCGCCACCCGCACCTGGGACAGCACCGGCGCCATGCCAGGGATGGGCGCGCGCCAGCACACGGCCACACTGTTGCGCGACGGACGTGTGTTGGTGGTGGGCGGCATGGATAACGGAGAAAGCCCCACCAACGCAGCTGCCCTTTGGGACCCTGCCACTGGCACCTGGACCAACGCCGCCCCCCTACCCGCGCGGCGCATGAACCACACCGCCACGCTGCTGCCTGACGGCCGCGTGTTCGTGGCAGGCGGCAACAATGCGGACGGCGCGCTGGGCGACACGCTGCTGTACGACGTGGCCACCAACACCTGGACGCCCGCCACCTCGCTGCACGTGGCGCGCACGCAGCACAGCGCCGCGCTGCTGCCCGACGGCCGCGTGCTGCTTGCGGGTGGCGCATCAGACGACGCCAGCGGAACGCCCACAGCGGCAGTGGAAATCTTCAACCCCGCCACCAGTCTGAGCAGTGTCTATGCCCCGATGGCACAGGCACGCGGCCTGCACAGCGCACTGCTGCTGCATACGGGCGAGCTGCTTGTGGCAGGTGGCGAGGGTGCTAGCGGTGCGGTGGCGAGTGCAGAGCGGCTGCAACTAAATGCGCTGGACGCAGCCACCACCGGCCCGTTGCCCGCGCTGCGCCAGAACCATCGAGCCACCGCGTTGCAGGATGGATTGGTACTCGTCACTGGGGGCATCGTTGCCAGCGGTGGTTCGGCCAACCCCTCCGCGACCACGCTGCGGTATGGCATCGCCACCGGCTTGTGGCAGCCTGCAGCTCCGATGGCCGACGCGCGCCGCTACCACACGCAAACCTTGCTGGCCGATGGCCGCGTGCTGGTGGCGGGCGGCTCGGAGGCTCTCGCCAGCGCCGAGCTGTACGACCCCACTGCCAACCAGTGGGCCACTACCCCCGCGCTGCTGCAGGGCCGCTATGACCACACCGCTACGTTGCTGCCCGGCGGCGACGTGCTGGTGGCCGGCGGCAGCAATGGCTTCAGCACCAACGTTGGCATGGCCGAGATCTACCGCCCCGGCGCCAACCTGTGGGTGTCGGCCGGCGCTATGCTGAACTCCCGCCACGGCCACACGGCAACGCTTCTGGCCGATGGCCGTGTGCTCGTGGCCGGCGGCAACGTCGCCAACGGCCAAGGCACCGCGACTGTGGAGTTCTACAACCCCGCGACCGGCACCTGGACGGCCGGCCCCAGCCTGCAGCAGGCCCGCAACCAGCACACAGCCACGCTGCTGGCCGACGGGCGCGTGCTGGTAGCAGGGGGCCACACCTTCGCCGGAGGCTACCTGGCTAGTGCCGAAATCTACAACCCCGCCACCAACACCTGGCAGGCCACGGGCCCGCTGCAGCAGGCGCGCAATGTGCATACTGCTACGCTGCTGGCCGATGGCCGGGTGTTCGTCACTGGGGGGGGCTACAACGGCGGAAGCGTTGCCGCCACTGAGGTGTATGACCCCGGTTCCGGTACGTGGCAAACGGCTGGTCCCATGCCTCAGGCGCGTAACAGCCACACCGCAACCCTGCTGGCCAACGGGCAGGTGCTGGTGGTGGGTGGGCTGCAGTCGAACTCGGCACCCGCGCTTCTTTATGGGCACCAAATCGGCGTGCCTGATGCGCGTCGCCCGCGCATCACGTCCTACCCCACGCAGCTCGCAGTTGGCGCGGCACTGCAACTGCTGGGGCAGCGCTTCACCGGCGACGGCGAAGCCAGCGGCGGCGGCACCAGCCAGTCCGCCACTCCCGCGCCCCTGCTGCGCCTGCAGCGCGTGGACAACGGCGCCGTTGCGTGGCTGCCAGCCTCGGCGTCGGAAGCGGCCAGGTTCACCGCGCGCGCCCTGCCGCCGACCACAGTCCCCGGCCCGTACACGGCCACGCTGTTCGCCAATGGCATGGCGTCCGACTCAGTGCCGATGCTGGTGGTGCCCGCAGGCGGGCCGAACGCCCCGACCAACGTCAATGCCATGCCCGGCGACGCGCAAGTCACCGTGCGGTGGCAGGCACCGGTGGGCGGCACCGCGCCCACGTCTTACACCGTCACCGCCCAGCCCGGCGGCGCGAGCTGTACCGTACAGGCGCCCGCCACTACCTGCACGGTGTCGGGCCTTACCAACGGCACCACCTACACCTTCACCGTCACTGCCAACAACGCTGGCGGCAGCGCGTCGGCCCCGCCCACTGGTGGCGTGGCGCCCGCGCCCAGGCCAGTGGTTGGCGGCGCGCAGGCCATCCCTACATTGGGCGAATGGGGCGTGCTGCTGCTCGCCGCGCTGATGCTGCTGGCCGGTCTGCACACACGTCGCTTTGTTGTTTGACTATCAAAAGGAGAGCATCCAGCGCTTTCCTTGAAAGCGCTGGATGGCAAAATACATGAAAAAATTCACAATTCCCCATTGGACTACACGCGCCCTGGCTGCATCACTGCTGCTGGCCTGCACCCAGGCTTTCGCGCTGGAATGCGCCCCAGGCCAATGGCTGGCGGAGTATTTTCCCAACACCAAGCTGGCAGGTAACGCCGTGCTGGAGCGCTGTGAGAGTGGTCCCATCGACTACTACTGGATGACCGACAGCCCAGCCCCCAAGTTGCCGGTGGACGGCTTCTCCGCGCGCTGGACGGCAAGTCTGCCATTCGCTGGGGGCGCAGCTAAGTTCACGACGTATACCGACGACGGTGTGCGCGTGTTCGTAGATGGCAAACGCATCATCAACAACTGGACCGTGCACGGCATCACGATGGACGCGGCCTCCGTGCGTCTCTCGGAAGGCCGCCACACGGTGCGCATGGAGTACTTCGAGGCGGGCGGCGAAGGACTCGCGCAGCTCTTCATTGAAGGCACGGCACCGACCACGCCACCGCCCCAGCCTCCACGTATCCAGGCGTTCACGGCCCAGCCCGACTTGATCGAGGCGGGCAACAGCAGCATCCTCTCGTGGAGTACAGAGAATGCCACGGCCTGTACCGCCACGGGAGGCTGGAGCGGAGAGCAGGCAGGCACTGGTGGCACCAGCGTGCGGCCCACCGTCACCACCACCTACGGCCTGAGCTGTCGCAACGCGGCTGGCTCCACCACGGCGGCATCGGCCACGGTGACTGTGCGCAAGACACAGCAGCCCCCCACCATCGGCAGTTTCAGTGCCACGCCCACACGCATCATGGCGGGCCAGAGCGCCCAACTGGCCTGGCAGGCCCACAACGCGACCACTTGCACGGCATCGGGCGGCTGGAGTGGGCCGCGCGCGGCCGAGGGCAACGAACTGGTGCGCCCCGCAGCGAACGCGGCGTACACGCTGACCTGCACCAACACCGCGGGCCAAAGCGTGGCCGCCACCACCCAGGTGGCCGTGGAGGCCACCAATCCGCTGCCACCCGTGGGCGGCGTGACGGCCGCCAGGACCAGCGGCGGGGTGAGCGTGGGATGGAACCCCGCCGCCCAGAGCGGCAAATGGGTCAACGGCTACTACGCGGGTTGGTTCTGGGAAACGTACCCGCCCGAAGCCGTGGACATGGGCACCATGACGCACTTCGTCTTCGGCCGCTATGCGCCCGCGCTCGGTTCACTGCCCGGTGGCCGGGCGGGCGATCTGCTCGAAGGCGCCGGCTCGGGCCACCTGGCCAACGTGGAGGACGCGCTGATCGCCAAGGCCCACGCCGCGGGCGCCAAGGCGGTGATGATGGTGGGCGGAGACAGCGACGGGCCCGGTTTTGTTGCCGCCACCGCCAATGCCACGGTGCGCGCACGCTTCATCAAGAACGTCCTCGACAAGGCCGTCCAGAAGAACTACGACGGCGTGGACATCGATTGGGAAGAGAACCTCGACACTGCGGCTACCCGCGCCCAGGCCTTGGCGCTGCTGCGCGAGCTGCGCGCCGCCTCGACGCTGCGTGCCCGCTACCAGGCGCCGAACGCGCCGCTGGAACTGAGCTGGCCCGGCTTCTGGGTCAACAAGAACGACCCCGACATCACGCCCTGGCACGCGGAGGTGGCCGCCACAGTCGATCGTTTCAACCTGATGACCTACAGCATGGCCGGCGACTGGGGATGGCAGTCGTGGCACCACTCGCCGCTGTCCGGTGCGGGCGATCTGTACCCGACCTCGATCGAATCGACGGTTCAGGCCTATCTGGACATGGGCATTGCGCGCTCCAAGCTAGGTATCGGCATCGGCCTGTACGGTGCGTACTACAACAGTCCAGTCACGGGGCCGCGCCAGAGCATGGACGGCATGCAAGGCTGGATGAACAACGGCGACTGGGAGAACAACTACCAGCGCCTGGTGAACGACAACGCCTTCAACCGCGCGGGCGCCACGTACCACTGGGACGACGTGGCCAAGCAAGGCTACATGACCTACTCGCCACCCTGGAACCGTGGCACGAACACGCCGGTTACCTACCTGAGCTTCGAAGACGAGCGCTCCATCGCCGAGAAAGGCAAATGGGTGCGCGAGCAGGGCCTGGGCGGCACACTGGTGTGGACCATCAACTATGGCTACCTGCCGCAGTCGAACAGCAATCCGCAGATGCAGGCCGTCAAGCAGGCCTTCATCGCAGACAGCGCCACGCGCTACCGCATATACCGCGACGGTGTGGTCATTGCAACGGTCACCGGCTTGAGTTACACGGACGTTACGCCCCCGCTCGGTAGCCACTACTACCAAGTCAGCGTCTTGGATGCGGCGGGTAACGAGGGACCACAGTCTGCCCCGGTAACGGTACAGCTCCCCTAAGTGAACAAGAGGGTGGCTCGCGCTAGGTCCTAAGCGCTTTGGACCTAGTTTCGTTGAGGAAAATTATCCACAAGTCGAACCAAGCAAGTTCACCTTTCTCGTTCGGTATTACCGAGAAGATCCGAGGCACATCAACGGCCGAGGTGCATCCATCGAGCAGGATGGGTTTGCTACCGCCGAAAGATTTATGCGAAGTCGCAACACGGCTCAATTGGGCGTTGCTGCGTGCTAGCCTATAGGCAAAGTTCTTGCGGTAGTGGAGTTGAGACGGGCGCCAGTCTTGAAAACTCTGACCGCAAGCCACCTCCTGGAGTAGTCAGAGTCCAACATAACCCGTACCGTCCAGTTGATCCCGCTGGCTTTGCGGTCCAAATGACGTTGGGCTTCACAGAACACATGGTGTCGCGCCTCGACCACATCACCATCGTTGCACCGAGCCTCGTCGCGGGATCAGCCTACGTCGAGGCCGCTCTCGGCGTAGCCCCGGGGCCGGGCAGAGAGCATCCGAGCATGGCTACGCATAACCTGCTGCTGTCGCTGGGGTCTTCAGTTTACCTAGAGGTGATTGCTGCTAACCCTGACGCAGCGCCTGTTTCGCGGGCTCGCTGGTTTGGCATCGACGAGATTCTGGACGGCAGTACACCTCGTTTGGCCGCCTGGGTGGCGAGTACAAATGACATTGCTGCCGCGACCGTGCCTGCCCTTGGTCAGGTTGAGACGATGTACCGTGAGTCCCACACTTGGCAGATGGCGTTCCGTCCCGACGGCGCACTCGCGTTGGATGGGGCTGCGCCGCTATTGATTCAACGGGCCGTTGACGCGAATCCTATCGCAACGATGCCCGCAAGCCCACTTCAGATCAGGGAACTTCAAATACAGCATCCAGCCCCGGAAGAAGTTCTCGCACTCTTTGCCGCCATTCGCCTAGCCTCAATACCGAGCGTCACAGTCGCCCGAGGCGCGACATGTGCTTTGGTTGCCGAGATTCAAACGCCGTCAGGGCTGCGCAGGCTTGGTGGAGCCTAGCCCTCGCTCAAGCGGAGCGCCAACGGCTGCTTTTGGCGGCGATAGTACTCATTCGCTCGCGGTCGTCATATGTCCGCAATCAGCTTGAGCCGACCTCCCCTAAAGGATTCTGGGGTTTGTCGTTGCAGCGCGATTGGAAGAGTTGACGACTTTAAATTGGCGGCCACTTGGCTAGGCAGTTCGCTAGGCCGCATGGATGCTGGGCGGGTGTTTACGATCAGAATAGTTGCGATTCGGAGATGCGGGCAAGAGCGAAGAAGGAAGCCCCGTGGGAACCGCCTTCATCCTCGGTCCCCGCGCCGGATGCGCAAAACGCGCAGGGAGAGACAGCTGCTTGCCGAGGCATAGGCGTAGCAACAAAAAGGGCTCCCAGTGGGAGCCCAGTTTGCTTGCCTGACAGTGAGGAAAACACTTCCCATGGCAGCAGCACCCGCGAAGTGCCGCCACCATGGGAAGGCCCGCAACTGCGTCAATTACATGGCGCTGAACTCGCCGTGGGGGATCTTGCCTGTGCGCAGGGCTTCGGCTGCCTGGGCACGCACTGCCGCGCGGTCAGCTGTGGAGGTGTATGTCACCACGCGCGAGCCAGCAGGTTCTTGGCTGCGGGTCTGGGCCACCGTGGCGGCTTCCGCTTGCACTTCAGCACGGGTGCGGTTGGTGTCGAACTGGAGCGCAAATTGCGAGCCATCAGCTTCGTCTGCGTGGGCGCCGAAAGAGGCGAAAGCAGCAACAGCGGCGATAGAGAGGAAACGGGCAGTCGTGTTCATGGTGCAATCCTTGGATAAAAAGCGTCTCAAAAAAAGCCGGAATAAAGCGCCAGAAGCGGATGCTGAAAACTGCTTCAAACCGGGTTCGGTGAGTCGCCTTGCGGGTTCGGCTCATCGATGGGTTGAACTGTACGCCGGTGCTGTTCAGAGAAAAACTACCCAGTCGCAAACTAACTGTTCCAGTATTGGAAACAATTGATCTGCTGCGCCAAGAAGCGCTTCGCAGGGAGGGGGTATGCAGGGATTGGAGGCCCATGGGCGTATTTCACCCACTGGGTTTTACGGGGAGAAACTCTGGTGCCCGGGCCTGCGACGCCGGGAAAGCGTGGAGCTGTCGAACTGGCCTGCGTAAGTCAGAGCCTAGGTGATGCAGACCACCCGCCGGTGGTGGTGCGGGTGGTCTTGCACGGGGCGTCAGCCCTTCGGTAGCGCTGTTGTGCGGAGGTGGTGGACCGGCTTGAGATGTGTGGGGGCCAAATTGTCGAAGCGTCTGTTCACGATCTCCGGCGAGACCGTAAACACGTGCTCAGGGCTGCACGTACGGGAAATGCCTGCACCGCACGCGCAGCGTTTGCCGCGTCTGGCTACTTTTTCAGGGGGCAGGTATTGATGCCCAGCAGTGTGTAGGCGGGGCAGAAGCGGAACAGACCGGTGGCCAAGGGGACGACGCCCAACCAGCCCCACCATCCCACAGTGTTGGTGGCAGCCAAGGCAATCAGCACCAAGCCTGCCACGATGCGCAGCACGCGATCCAGGGTTCCAACATTGAAGTTCATGAAAATTCCTTTTGGTTACGCATGGGCCCCGGGGGCGGGGCCTTTCTTGCACAGGAGGTGGCGCATGGCTGATGCACCACCGGATCAGTCGAAAGACGGTGGCTCGGGGGACGCCACGGGTTTGCCCGCTGCAGCCCAGGCGTCAAAGCCGCCTGCGATGGACTGCACCTGCAGGTAGCCCATGTCGCGCATGGCGCAGGCCGCCAAGGCGGCCCTCCCGCTGGTCTTGCAGTACAGCACCACCTTCAGATCGCGCGAGGTGAGTGCAGGCGTGCTGCTGAGCTTGAACTCCAGCACGCCGCGCGAGGCGTGGATG